>JAISWN010000022.1 GCA_031271075.1 Treponema sp. | reverse complement strand
GAGGATGCGGATCTGGACCGGGCCGTTGCCGGTATCGTGTGGGCGGGCTTTTCCAACGCCGGCCAGTCCTGCGGCGGGGTTCAGCGGGTTCTGGTTCACCAGGCGGTGTACCGGCCTTTTATGGAGAAACTCTGCGCCAGGGTTTGTTCCCTCAAGTCCGGCAGAGGTCCGGACGCCGATCTGGGCCCCATGACCACCCTCCGCCAGCGGGACGCGGTAAGGGGGCAGGTCGAATCCTGCCTTGCCATGGGGGCTGAAATTGCCGCCCAGAGCCCGCCTCCCGATGAACTCGCCTCCGGCGGGTCCGTCTCCCCGGAGGCCGCCGGTCTCTGGTTTCCCGCCACGGTTCTTAGGGGGGTAAAAGAAACCATGCCGGTTATGCGGGAGGAGATCTTCGGCCCGGTGCTGGCGGCGTTTCCCGTGGCGGACGACGCCGGGGCCCTCCGGGTGGCCAACGCCTCCCCCTACGGCCTTACCGCTTCGGTCTGGTCCCGGAACCGCCGGGCCGCCGGGGAACTTGCCCGGCAGATCAACGCCGGTGTGGTGATGATCAACGACCACCTCATGTCCCACGGCCTGGCGGAAACCCCCTGGGGCGGCTTCGGTGACTCAGGTTTCGGGAGAACCCACGGGGAGACGGGATTCAGGGAGATGCTGAAGGCCACGGTAATCGTGGACGACATTCTTCCCGGAGTCAGGCGGAACCTCTGGTGGCAGCCCTACTCGGCAAGGGTCTACCGGGGTATCCGGGCCATCGCCGAACTCCTGGGAGGAGCATCCCTGGCGAAACGTCTGGGCGCGCTTCCGGGAGTACTGAGGATCTTCTTCCGGTACTGGGAGAAATGAGGAAGCCCGCTTAGCCGGGATAAGAATTCAATTGAAAATGTGTCATTCGTGCCATTGACAAAGCGGAATTATTGCCTTACCATAATTTGTTACAAGTTGAGGCTTTCCCAAAACTTCAGTTTTTGGGAAGAGTTCAGTTTTTTGCTATGCTTTTTTGACAATGCTTTTTAGAAGGGAGTATACCATTATGACGGTATTTGCAATTAAGCCCCCCCCCGATAGATTTATAAAAATACCAGTTCCGCTGAGGCGGATCATCTGTTCCCGTTTGGATACCTTGCCTCGATTCTCTGTATTACGGAAACAGGTACGACCCTCATTGCCCCGCAGGGGGCTTCGGCAACCGGATAATCCTCTTTTTCTCTTGAACAATCGCCGGTCTTCCCTATACGCGGGGATACCGGCTTTTGTATTTTGCGCTGCCCTGTCGTAGCGCGCAATTCAATTATTAAACGTCCAGTGGATGTTTAACACAAGGAGCATTGCCATGAAAAAGAGCATGCTGTTTCTTTTGGGAATGTTGGCGCTGGCCGCCGGGATGGTGTTTGCCGGAGGAGGCGCACAGCAGAGCGGCGGCGGTGGTTCTCAGGATATTACCCTGAACTTCTGGCATATTGAAGTTATCGAACAGCGGAGGGAGTTCCTTGAAAACGCCATCAAACGTTTTGAGCAGGCGAACCCCGGGGTACATATTGTTCCCTCTCTTTACGAAAACGAGCCTTTCAAAACAAAACTCAAGACGGTAAGCGGAGACGACTTCCCCGACATTTTCAGGAACTGGGGAGGCGGATGGCTTAAGGATTTTGTGAACGCGGGGCTCGCGGCGGATATTACCGATTATGTTCAGGGTGTTGAAAGCGTGATAGGCGGGGCCAATAAAAATTTCGCCGCCTTTAACGGCAGGATCTACGGGCTTCCCTACATGGTTTCCGACACCTTGTTGTACTACAACAAGGAAATATTTGAAAAATACAATCTCCAGCCCCCCACAACCCTTGCCGAACTGGACAAGGTTGCCCAGACCCTGCTTGCCAACGGCATAACTCCTTTCGCCCTGGGCAATCAGACCAAATGGACCGGCGCGCAGCACTTTGTCTACCTTGCCATGCGTATCGGCGGGCCGGATATATTCCAGCAGGTCATGGACAAAAAGGCTAAATTCACCGACGAGCCTTTTATCAGGGCAGGGCAGATCCTCCAGGATCAGGTAAACAAGGGCTACTTCCCCGCAGGCGCCAACGGGGTGAATGTCGATACCGGCGGCGAGCGGATGATGTTCTACACCGGTCAGTACGGGATGCTGGTTCAGCTTTCAGGCACCCTTACCAACTTTAGGAACGAGAACCCGGACTTCCTCAAGAAAGTCGGGATAATTCCCTATCCGGTTGTTGAAGGGGGCAAGGGCAAGATCACCGACCATCTGGCCGGCAGCGGGGTTTATTCCGTTTCGGCCCATAGCAAGAACAGGGAAATAGCCGCTAAATTTGTCGCCTTCCTTGCCAGCGACGAACAGTTCCAGCGGGAAAACCTGGGCATATTCCAGCTTCCCGTCCGGCAGAACCTGAGCACTACCGAACCTGTTATGAAGGAAGTTCTGGGTATTCTGGGAAGGGCCACCTACCTGCAGAACTTTATTGACCAGACTCTGAGCGCCGCGCTTGCCGAAAAGCACAAGGATACTACCCAGGCCCTGTATGCCAAAACCATGACAAGCCAGCAGGTAGGATCTGAGATGCAGGCGGCCATCGACTCCGGCCTTTAGCCTTTGTATTAAACCGTTGCAGGTATCCGCCGGGTTGGTCCCGGCGGATGCTTTAGGGCTGTCCTTGCGGGTAACAAAGAACGGGGCTCTTTCAAGGCCGGGCGGCTTTTGAAAGGGATCGGACGGTTCAGCTTTTATCAGGAGGCGATCCGGTGTCAATAATGATCACTCAAAAAGCAAAACGGAATCTGATCAACGGGTTCACGGTTACGGCGTTTTTACTGCCCACCGTTTTGATATACAGTATATATACATTAAACGGGATAATCCGGACATTCTACTTCAGCACATTTCAGTGGAACGGGATCGGTCCGGCCTCCCAGTCCGTGAACATAGGACTGCAAAATTTCACAAACCTTTTCAAAGAAAGGATATTCTGGCATGCCGTGTCCAACAATATTTTGCTGGTCCTGGTGTCGATAGTTTTTCAGCTTGGTTTCGGCATGATTCTGGCGTTGATAATAAACAGGGAACACCGGGGAACCAGGTTTTTCCGGACCGTTTATTTTATGCCCCTCCTGCTCTCCACGGTCGCCACCGGGCTTTTCTGGGTGCTGATATTCAGCCCCTTTAACGGTCTCTTTAACGGGGTTCTGAAAATCATCAGCCCCGATGTTCCCCTTTCGTGGCTGGGATCTACCGAAGTAGTCATGTTCGCCGTCCTTTTCGTGGTTTGCTGGCAGTACACCCCCCAGTACATGATCCTCCTTAGGGCGGGGATGGCCGGAATCCCCGAGGAAATGTACGAGGCCGCCACCATTGACGGGGCTAACCGCTGGCAGCAGTTCTGGTTTATGACCTTTCCCCTGCTTTCCGGAACGATCAAAACCTCCGCGGTGCTTTCCATAGTGGGCTCCCTCAAGTACTTCGATCTTTTCTGGATAATGACTCTGGGCGGGCCGAATGGTTATTCGGAATTGATGGCCACCTTCATGTACAAAAAGGCCTTTACCGAAGACCGTATGGGTTACGGATCCTCCGTGGCGGTCTGTATGTTCCTGATATCGTTGGTTGTCATAGTGATATTCAGGTTTATGACCCGGACAAAGGAGGAAAGTTACCAATGATTGTCAAAAGGGCCGGCGCCCTCGAAACAGGCGCCTTTTACACTCTCGCGCTGTTTTTTCTGTTTTTATTCGGTTTTCCCTTCGTGTTGACCTTTTTTATGTCCTTTAAATCCATGCCTGAATACATGGCGGGAAATTTCTGGGGCCTGCCCAAAACGGTATACTTTGGCAACTTCAGGCGCGTCCTGGCGGCGAATTTCCTTGTCTTTTTCCGCAACAGTGTTGTTGTTTCGAGTTTCGCCGTCTTTCTTACTACCCTGTTTGCATCCCTTGCCGGTTATGCCTTCGCAAAATTGAAATTCAGGCTTTCGGGGCTGATATTTACCCTTATTATCGCCGGCATGATGATCCCCATTCACACGACGCTTATCCCCATATACCAGATGAACAAATTCCTCCGGTTTACCAACACCTTTGCCGGGCTTGTCGGGCCGTATATCAGTTTCGGGCTTCCGGTCGCTATTTACATCATCACCAGTTTTTTCAGGGAGGTGCCGAACAGCCTCCAGGAATCGGCGCATATAGACGGCGCCTCTTCCTTCAGAATTTACTTTAGTATTATGCTCCCGATTTCCGCCCCGGCGATTTCCACCTCTTCCATCCTGAATTTTCTCAGCTACTGGAATGAATTTATCGTTGCCATGACCATGCTCAACAGCACGAACAAACACACCCTCCCATTGGGGATGCGGCAGTTCTACGGGACAGAAAACGTAAACATCCCCGCCGTTCTTACCGCCGTTCTTGTCGGCTCTCTGCCGGTAATCATTTTCTATATGTTCGCCCAGGAACGGGTGATCAACGGCCTTTCCGCCGGCGCGGTAAAGGGTTAGGAGGTTTTGTTAAAGTTCGTGAAGTTCGTTTGGTTCGCGGTTCATTTTTCCTTTCCTTCTGTGCTGCGAACCTTTGTTTCATCGAACCAAAGGTTCGAGGGCATTTAAAGTATTCAGGAGTAACCGGTAAAGGTCGAAGAAATCATCATTTGTCTAATGGTAGCCTCTGAAAGTGAAGCAGATTTTTCTGGTTTTGCTTCCTCAAGAAAAGTATAAGATACGGTAGAAAATAAATCTGTAGAGAGTGAAGCAAGTTTTTTACGGGTAACTTCTATTGCTTTTTCTGATTGATCAACGCCAATCCATCTGCGGTTGAGTTCTTGGGCGGCAACTATCGTTGTGCCTGAACCGCAAAAAAAGTCCATTACAATACTGCCCTCAT
>JAISWN010000389.1 GCA_031271075.1 Treponema sp. | reverse complement strand
TGGAAGGACCAGCCGTAGATCATGGCCGAGTAAAACATCGCCGCCTCTTCCAGGGCCCGTCTCCGCAGGGTGTCCGCGTCCAGGGGGTATTGCTCCTCGATGTAAGGGCCGGAGATAGGCTCCATTTCTACGCATACTTCTCCCCGCAAAACCTCAACATCATGACCGGGGTAAAAATCCTGGGCCGCCGTCCGGCCGGAGGCAGTGAAGAGGGCAAAAAACAGCGCGGCAAGGGCAAGCCGGTTCATGTTTTAAGTATCGGCTTTTCATTCCGCTCCCTTCTCGGTGGCCGGGCTCTCCCGGGAGGCCGTGTCTTTCCGCAGGTCTTTCCGCCACATCCGCAGGACACGAATCCGCAGGAACAGCGCCCGGAACACGCCGGCCAGGGCGAAACCCCAGAAGCCAAGCGCCATGGCGATTTGCAGATTGAGGATGACCAGAAGCCCCAGAAAGAAGATCAGCAGAAAGGTTATAAAGCTCTTTTTGCCCCTGAGCAGCCGGTTCAGCGCGTGAGGGTAACTGACGCGGCTTACCATCAGGATACCGGCCAGTAAAGCCGCGGGGGGCAGGATCCAGATGGTAAGATCCATGGCCTTCTCCAGGAAAGCCTTCTCCAGGAAAGGTGTTTCCAGGAAAGGGGCAAAACGCCTTGCCATTCCCGGCAAGAAATCTTCCCGGAAGATCACGAGGCTCATCAACATTCCCGCGGCGGCCGGGGAGGGGAGGCCGGCAAAATCCATGTGGGCCGTTTCCCTCTCGTCGTTTTCCACGTTGAAGCGGGCCAGCCGGATCACCGCGCAGAGGGCGTAGACAACCGCGATAAAGAGCACCGATTGATCCAGAAACCGGACCAGGGGGAAGGATCCCCCGCGCAGGGCGGCAAGCTGATTGCCCACCATGCGGATCATGAGAAAGGCGGGGGCCACGCCAAAACTAATCGCGTCCGAAAGGCTGTCCAACTGCCCCCCAAAACTGGATGTCGTTCCGCTTAGCCGCGCCACGCGGCCGTCCAGCATGTCGGCGATCATGGCAAAGAACAGCATGTATCCCGCCAGGGCAAAATAGGATATTCCGGTCCGGTAAAAATACGAACCCTGCCAGAAGGTTCCCGGACCGCGGCTTGCGAACACAATCGAAAGAAAACCGCAGAGGGCGTTGAGCAGGGTAATGCTTGAGGGAAGAATGGCAATGTACTTGAGGCGTTTCCTTTTTATCGCCTCGGGAATTACCATCCGGTGGAATTTCTGTCTTTTCTGTTTTTGCATGGCTGCCCCGGTGTTCTCCCTCTTATCGGGCGCTTCCGGCGTAGCGGACAAGAGGCGTAAGCCCTGCCCGCACCGGGTCGCCTATCCGTACCGCGGCGCCGCAGGACTCGTCCTTTCCAACGCCGATGTACAGCTCCGTACGGGAGCCGAATTTGATCATGCCGAAAAGCTCCCCCTGGCGCAACTCGTCGCCGGCTTTTACCCGGCAGACAATATGCCGGGCTATGGCCCCGCTTATCTGCCGTACCATGAGGCGTTTCCCGGGAAAGCTAAGCCGGCTCATCACCAGGTCGTTGGACTCGTTTACCTGGCCCGAATCCCCCCGCCGGGCGTCCCGGTGCATCCCCTTCCGGTAGCTGACGCACTCTACCCGCACGGAACAGGGAGCCCGGTTAAGGTGTACGTTGAAGATGCTTAAAAAGATCCCTATCCGCAGCGCCCGGCCGACAGGGCTGTCCTCCACCATAAAGATATCCGTCACCCTCCCGTCCGCCGGGGAATACAGGATGCTTTCGTCTTCCCTGATCTTCCGGGGAGGGTCACGGAAAAAAGAGAGGGTCCAGATCAGAACCAGGAACAGGGCCGCTTCTCCGGGAACCAGCCAGAGGCCCCGGGGCAGGAAGAAAAGTCCCGCCATAAGGAGGACCACAAGGAGGGGAAAGATCAGTACCTGGGGCAGCCCGTAGGGGGTAAGGGGAAGTTTTACCCCTTTTTTAACCAGGAAGCGGATAAACAGGGCGGCGATGATGAGGATCAGCAGGATGAACAGGATGAGCCCCGCGACCTTGACCGGGTGTTTTACATCATCTCCCAGATTGTAGGCCAGAAAGAACAGGGTGCTTACACTTATCGCGGCGGAGGGGATATCGAAAAGGGCAAAGACCCGCGGCCGCAGCCTAAAAAAGCCCGAGGCCATGAACAGGGTATTCCTTACCCCGAAAGGGATGAAACGGCACACGATAAAGGTGAAAATCCCGTACTTCTCCATCAGTTTGTGCATCCGGTTCAGTTTCTTTTCCTCAAAGAGAGCGGCGAACAGCTTGTTCCGCATGCTCCCTTTTCCGGCCATGATCCCTATCCTGTAGGCGATAAAGTCGCTGGCAATAACGCCGGCATAAATCGCGGCGAGGGTGGGAACAAGCAGGGCAGGATCCTCCTGGCAGAGGAGGGCGCCCATGATAATGATAAGATCCTCTGAAAAGGGCAGGCTGAACCCCGCCAAAAGCAGGGCGACAAGGGCGACAAGGGGGAAAAAGTCAATATACTGGCAGAGAAGCTGGTAAAAAAGGGAGAAAAAATCCGGCATGACATTAGGCTAACATGAAATTTCCCGATAGGGAAGCTTGGAAGACAAGACTTCCGCCTTAGTTCGTGTTATAATGGCACAAATGCCCAAAAGGTATATTTCACCAACAGAAAGCGCGTTTTTTCGTTTTTTTGTGTTTTTTTAACTAAACCAGGCAGCGAATATTGACATATCAAATAAAAAGGGTAAATTTATGTAAAATGAGAAAGATTAATTTGGCTGGTCTGTTATGTGTTTTGTGTCTTACGTATACAGGGTGTGACTATTTCATGCCTGATCTGGAAGCGCCCGATACAAAATCATCTGATTCGGAATTGTCCGATGTGGAACTGTCCGATCCGGAACTGTCTGATCCCAAACTACTTGATCCGGAACTGCCCAATTTACAAAAATACCAAAATGCCGGCGCAAGCGTCGCGGCAAGAATATGGTCGGAAAACTATGATTGCAGCAATTTTTCCACCCAGTTTTATCAAAATTGTTATAAGGCGGGACTGCCCTGCCGTGTACGGCTTGGCAGGAGCGGCGGGCAGGGGTTTCTTCAACCGGAAAATCATGCCTGGAATTCCGTTAAAATAAACGGAGAATGGGTTGATTGGGAACCGCAGATAAATTCACCCCATTCCGGCCATACAAAGACAGCAACAAAATTGACCAGCATCTGGGGAAATTATACCACGGAGGATATTGCGCGAATAATATACGAACTGGTCGGCAGATACGTGCCGGATTCTGTTATTGACGGCTATGAAATTGATACCTATTGGCGTAGTAATTCGCCGTTTTATCAGTATTTTGTTCCCTATTCGTATTGTTTAAGCGATAAGACGGATTCAGACACAGTAGATTTAGTTTCACAATTGAATGGGGGTGGATATATCCCGAATAATAACAGCGGGGATATTTTTGCTTTTGGCGGTCAAAAGCAGGGCCATATATTTTTCTTTTTCAGATACAACTCCAAAATATATGGCATTGATAATTTGGAAGAAGGGGACCCGATTGAAGGGCGGAGCGCGGTAAACGGAAGCCGTCTTACGCTGAGGGAGGCTATCCTTTCCAACATGGAATTCACCCCCTTAGACATGGATTTTCACTATGAGTAAACGCGAAACCCGGGGCTGTCAGGGAGCTTTGCTGTGGAAATCAATCTGGAAAAAATAAGGGCCTTCTTTTCCGCCGACCGCTATGCCGCGGCCGCGGGGATTGTGATCGAATCGGTAACGGAAGATTCGGTGGTATGCGGCATGGAAATTACCGCTATGCACCGGAACGCCGGGGGCGCGGTTCAGGGAGGGGCCATCTTTACCCTTGCCGATCTGGCCTTTGCGGTACATTCAAACCTTGCCCTGGCCTCCGGCGCCGACCTGGGGATCACCGTGGGCCAGTCCTGCAGCATCTCCTACCTGAAAAGCAGCAGGGGCTCCCGCTTAACCGCCAGATCCGTCTGCCTTTCAAAAGGCCGGAACGTGTCGGTCTACCGGATCTCCGTAGAGGACGATCTGGGCGTCCCTATCGCGGAAATGTGCGGCAACGGGTTTACCACGGCGAAGAAGCCGTAGCCCACAGGTTCCTGGAGAACCGCCTTATGACTGAATAGGAGTTACGAATCAGGATTGGGGCTTGGGCGCCTTTTTCGCGCTCCGCAGCTGCCCCGGAGTCTTGCCGTAGATCTTTTTGAATACCCGGCAAAAATACGCCTGATCCTGAAAACCCGCGCGGGCGGCAATCTCGTAGATGGTGTCCCCGGTACGGGTCAGGAGATCCGCCGCCAGGTATACCCGGTACAGGTTAAGATACTCCCAGAGGGAACAGCCCATTTCCCGGTGGAAAATCCGGGTAAGGTAATCCTCGCTCACGTTCACCGTGTCGGCAAGCTTCCAGCGGGAAATGTGGGACTCCGCGTGTTCATCGAAGTAGAGCAGGGCCTTTTTAACCAGGGTTCCGGTGTAGATGGGGAGTATGTCGTCCCCTGCGGCTATGGCCCTGGCCCGGGCGCCGAACTCGGCCGAACCGGCGACCCTGCGGTGGCACAGTACCACCCGGGGGAAACGGCCCAGTTTCGTTACTTCCCGCAGGCCGCCTATCCGCTGGGGAACGACGATCAGGGGGATCATGGCGGTGGCCGGGTGGCTCCGTACCGTGTTTACCGCCTCAATATCCACCGAGCCCAGGACGATAAGGCTTGGCAGAACCCTGGCCGCGGCCCCGGCAAGTTCCGACGCGGAAGAGATATGCAGCCGCCGGTCCGGTTCCACCCAGGAACTGAACAGCTTCTCCCCTACCCCGATAAAAAGAACGGCCCGATCCTTTTCGCCCCGTATGCGGGCCTCTACCGCCGCGCCCAGGGTTTCCCCCGAAAGGGAGCGGCCAAAGCAGAGGAAGGGGGTATGGAAAAAATCCGGCAGGGAACCCAGGGCCGCGGCTTTTTCAAAACCTTCCCAGCCCTCCGCGTCCGCGTCCCAGGCGATAACGGCCGTCTGGGCGGCGGAGGCTTTTTCAAGATCCCGCGTAAGGGGCAGGCCAAAGAGGGCGCCCAGGTTCACCGGCAGGGGGGAAAGGGCCAGGATGTACCGGTTCCGTTCTTTCGCGGCCCGCCCGGCATCCTGGCCGGAATAGCTTGTCCAGGGCAGAAGAACCGAACAGCCCTCCCTATTCCAGGCCAGCTCCCCCTGGTGGAGCAGGATGATCCGTTCCGCCAGCAACAGGGTATGGCGGGAGGAAGCTTCCGGCAGGGCCGGGGCGCTAAAGTTTATCTCCAGGCCGCCGGGCCGCAGGCTCGCCGAAACCCCGCCGCCGTAGATCTCCCGTATCAGGGCAAAGGCGTCCTGCAGCCGGGCCGCGTCCCCGGCAAGCAGGGGAAAAGGGCCCGGGCCAAGGTCCGGGAGCAGATCGGCGATGCGGAAGAGGCCTTTTTTGAAGGAAAGCTCGTCGATCTGGGAGAGGGAGAGTTCCATAAGGTAGTTGGTCCGTTCCTGCCGCCGGATAGCCAGGGATTTAAGGGCCCCGATCCGTTCCTCCAGGGCCGCGGCCTCAGGGCCGGAAGGCCGGCCGGATTTGGCGTCTCCAAGCCAGGATTCAAGGCGGCCTATCTCCTCAATGATCTCCGCAAAGGGATCGTAGAGGCTGTTCCCAATGGCGGCGAGGAATTCGGTCTTTGCCCGCTCGGCCCGCTCGGCAATTTGCTTTGCCCGGTAGGCCTCCTCAAAAAGGAAGATCCCCTTCAAAGCGTTACTGACGGTGGATCGGAGTTCTTCCAGAATAACCCCGTCGTAGAAGGGGACATGGTGGACAAAATGACCCAGGAAACGATTTTCGATGAACAAGGGCTGGACGAGGAAAGTTCCCTGGGTGTACTGCCCCTCTAATTCCGGGGGAAGGAGCCGTTCGGCGGGAAAACGCCGGCCGTCCCCAGGGACGATGCCCTTCGGGGAAAAACTGCCCATACATTCGGATATGCGGTGATCCTCCGAAAGCACCACCGCGGCAGTCATAATGCCGATTCCCGGCAGATGCCGCGCGAGGCTTTCGATCAGGGCCCGCCGGTCGCGGGTTCCCAGGAGTTCGCATTTAAGGGAATTGAGGGCCGTATGCCGCTTTTCAAGCTGGTACCGGGAATAGGTGTAGGTATGTTCCTGGGCCCGGGCGGCAATGCCGAAAAGTCCGTCCGCAAGCCGGGCGGAACCATCCGTCTCCGCCTCCACAACACCACGGATCCGCTGGATCACCGCGAGAAAAGTACCCGCGTCGCCGCCTGAATCCAGGAAAGCGGTAAAGGTTTTTTGGAAAAGATCTAAAAAAGCCGGTTCCGGGCTTTCCCGCAAAGCCTGAACCAGGGGGGCGGCGATCCTTTCGATCTCCCCTTCCTCCAGGCCGGGGAAATTCCGGGCCGGGCATCCGCAGGAACCCCGGATGATCACGGCGCAGGACAGATCCGCGTCGCGGCCGTCCTCCCAGCCTTTCTGATCCTGAAACTTCGCGCTGAAAAGCTCCCGGAGTATCCTGAAAGATTCCCCCGCCATGCCCGCGTAGGGCAGATGCACCGTGGTAAGGGGAGGGGACAGAATCCTGCCCTCGATAGTATCGTTGAAGCCCCCGGCCCGGTAATCGGCGGGAACCTGGTAGCCCAGCAGGGAGATGTACTGGACGGCGGGGAGGATCATCAGATCGCTTGAGCCGATAAGAGCGTCAAAATCCCTACCGGGAAGAAGGCCGCGGGCGGAGACCAACTGGGCGCAGGCGGCGGCGCCCTGTGTCCAATCAACCGGATCGGAAACCAGGCCCTCATCATAGGGAAGGCCGGCATCGGCAAGGGCGTCCCGGTAAGCCCTGAAACGCTCCTGGGAGGAGAGATGGCTCAAAGGCCCCCGGAGAAAAGCTATCTTCCGGGCCCCGTGAAAGGCGATGTAGTGGCTTACCAGATCTTTCATGCCCCTGTAGGCGTCGAATTTTACGCAGGGCCGCCCCGGTATCTTGTGGGCAATGGTTATATAGGGCAGCGATTCAAAGGGGCGGTGAAAGTCCAGGAATTCCCCGGGGGATACGGTGCCGCCGATGGAGGAACTCCAGACCACAAGGCCGTCTATATTCCGGGGATTGAGCAGCGAGTAGATGGGGTTCCGCAGATATTCTAAATCCGGCAGGGCGTTTAACACGCCGCCGGGAAAAATAAAAAGGTTCATATCCCCGGCGGCTTCACGGGCAAAAGTCGCCCACACATTCCGGGCGGAACCGGTGTGTATCGAAGCCAGCGCCAAGCCTATCCGTTTTTTGCCGGAACCAGACATAATAGGGCTATTCTATAAACCCCCGCCCGATCTTTCTAGTAGGTTGTAAAGTCTACAGTAAAGTCTACACAGCTTTTTATGAGGAAGACACGCCTGGTATGCTAAAAAAAGAAAACCACAAGGCCAATTGGCCAGGATATCTCACCAATCCGGGCTTGTTCCTCTGTAACTCCGTGGAACTCCGTGAAAAACTCTGCGCAGACCGTGCTTGATTTGAATTCGGAATTGCCGTGAGAACTGCTGGCTGGGGAACTGCTGGTTGGCTTGACTTTTTCGTTCTTACATGGGTATACTTAATCCTATTACATTATTGGCTGTTGTTTGTCCCATAACCAGTATAGACGGGAGGGGACCATGGGGAATTTCTTTGGCCTGTCCAGACGCCTGTCCTTCAACATCTTCCTGATAGTATTTTTGTTCCTCCTTATCCCCGTCTATGTCAGTTTTATGCTGATAAAGACATCCTACGAGAACTACATACAGCAGGAGTTGAGCAGCCGGATCGGCGCGGGCATAAAAAAGGGGGAGGATGCGTTCCACGCGGCCTTCCAGAGGATGATAGCCATCTCCAATTTCTTTGTCCTGGACAGGGAGCTGATCTCCCTGCTTGCCGACGGGGATTCCAGCTACTGGGACCGCAACAAACGCTTTGACGGTATTACCAACGGCCTCCAGGTGAATAACCTGGTCAGCCTGGATAACATCAGAATCACCATGTTTGACCGATACAACAGGAACTATGCCAACTGGGGGCTTTACTTCCACGATTACAGCGGCATCATGGGAGAAGAATGGGTAGAGCGCAGCATCGCCGGCAAGGGGCTTATCTCCTGGAATCTTTTTGCCCCCTCTTTTGTACGGCAGGAAAACGAGCAGTACATCTCCCTGGCCCGCTCGGTTCTTGATCCCGCCTATACCGGGAACCGGGTCGCCACGATCATCGTCAGCATGAATCAGAAGGCGATTAACAACATCCTTTCCCTGGGCGATATGAACGCCGATTTTATCCGCATAGGGACCAGGGAAACGCTGGAGGACATTTTTGCCCTGGGAGGCGCGAACAGCATACACCGGGAGGATCTGCAAAGGCTCCTGGCGGAGACCGGCAAAAGCGGAAACCTCCTCTGCGATCTGGGGAATCGGCGCTACCTTTTAAGCTACTACACCCTGGATTCGCCGGGAACCTTTGCGGGGGATCTGAAGGTCCTCTACTTTACCGATTACCAGCGCGTTTCCGACAGCCTTTCCACCCTTTTCCGCAGAATCAACGCCGGTATGGTCTTTTTCATCGCCGCCCTTACCGGAATCGTGGGCCTTATCTCCTGGTCCGTGGCCAGGCCGATCCGGGTCCTTGATGAACAGGTACGGCGTTACACCCAAACCAGGGAGGTCGGCGTCTTTAGCGCCGTCCGGAAAGACGAGATAGGGGATCTGTCCAGGACCTTTCAGGACATGGGGGAACGGATCAACGCCCTCTTTGAGCGGCTCAGACAGGAAAGCGAAATCCGGGAACAGTACCGCTTTCAGGCCCTGCGGGCCCAGGTCAATCCCCATTTCCTTTTCAATACCCTGAATACCGTCCGCTGGATGGCGGCGATCCGCGGGGCCGATAATATCGTTGACACGATAAACGCCCTGTCCCGGATTCTCGATTACAGCATGAGCCGGTCCGGCGACATGGCGGCCCTGGGGGAAGAACTGGACATGATCCGCAGTTACGCCCATATTCAGAACTACCGTTACGGCGAGGACTGGGAAGTGAAAATCGAAGTGGACGCCGGACTGCTGCGTTACCGGATCGTAAAATTCATCCTCCAGCCCGTGGTGGAGAACAGCTTTGTTCATGCCTTCAAAAACCGGCGCCATAAAAAAATCATCACCCTGGACGGGAGACGGGAATCCGGCGGCCTTGTGCTTTTTGTCAGGGACAACGGGGCGGGCATGGACCGGGAAAAGCTGGCCGAACTGCGGGACAGCCTTAACCGGGAAGAGTCCGGCGAAAACCGGGATAGTATTCAGGGGCGGCGAACGCCGGGCATCGGGCTGCTCAGCGTGAACCGGCGGATCCGGGCCTGCGGGGACTTTGGCCTTGACATTGAAAGCAGCCCCGGCAGGGGAACAACGGTGGTATTCAGGCTGCCCCTTATCGAAGGAGACGCGGAAGATGAAAAAACTCCTGGTTGTTGACGATGAATTCATTGTCCGCATGGGCATCCGCAGTATCATGAACTGGGAGGAGCGCGGCTACACCATTGTTGCGGACGCTTCCTCCGGCAGGGAGGCCCTGGAAAAGATCGCCGAATGCCGCCCGGACCTGGTGCTGACGGACCTGGTCATGGAAAACATGGACGGCTTTGAGCTTATCCGCCGCTGCGCCGCCGAATACCCGGAGCTCCGCTTTGTGGTCCTCTCCAGTTACAACGACTTTGAAAACGTTCGCCGGGCCATGAAGCTGGGGGCCCGGGATTATATTTTCAAGCTGGGGGCCGGGCCGGAAGAGATACTCCGGGTCCTTGACGAGGCGGGTGCCGGGCAGCCGGGACGGGACGGGATGGTGCGGAAACTGGACACGGTGATCCGGGAAAACCTCCCGGTGATCAAATCCAATCTGCTCCGCAAGTGGCTGAACGGTTCCCTGGCCGGGAAGGAGGAACTGGCGGCCCGGTTCAGCACCCTGGCCCCCCGGGTGGATCTTTCAAAACCCTACCGCGTCCTGTATATCAGCATTGACGATTTTGAGCGGCGCAGGCTGTTAGGGGAATTTCAGGACGGGCAGCTCATCGCCGCTTCCCTGGAAAACATCATCCGCGACGTTTTTAACCGGATGGAAATCGGGGATGTCGAAGTTTTCAGCCATGAAAAGGGGGATACGGCAGTCTTTATCGGCGCTTCCCCCGGCGGTGGGAGCTTTGAAACGCTCCGGGACGTGTTTTTCAGGATCCTTGAGTATGCCAAACGGTATCTGGGCCTGGCGGTGTCCGGTACCTTTAGCCCGGTCCTGGAGGGGACGGAGGATTTTCCCGCAGTCCTCCGGATCTGCGCCGCTACCCTCCGGCAGCGGACGGCGGCGGCGGAACTGTGGCCCTATAACAGCGGCCTGCGGAATGAAATTGCCCGGGCCATGGACTATATGCGGGACCATGTTACCGAAAGGCCGGGGATCGCCGGGATCGCCTCCCGGGTGGGGATGAGCGAAAGCTATTTTTCCCATCTTTTCAAAAAAGAAACCGGCATGAGGGCGCTGGATTACCTGAACCGCCTCAAGATGGAGAAGGCCATGGAGATCCTCAAGGCCACGGACCTGAAGGTGGCGGACGTGGCCGAGCAGTTGGGAATTGAAAATCCCAATTACTTCAGCGCCCTCTTTAAGAAGATTACGGGCTTTTCCCCCCAGGAGTACCGCCTGCGGCGCCGTGAAGCCCCCCCCCCCCCCCCCATAAAACCTCCGCCCGAAAAAAATCAAAGCCCCCGCTAAAAATTCAAAAGACCTTCCCCGCCTTCCCGCTGAATTTTATATACGATTAGCCGTTTTCTCTGTAGTCCGCCGGAAAAACACAGTTTTATAATGTCTGAACGGTTTCGGGATACGGTATCCCGGAATTAGTACCGTTCTTATCTGGAGGTTTGATATGGCAAGACTGAAGATGTTTTTTGTGGCCCTCATGGCCCTGTCCGCGCTGTCCCTGTATGCCGGGGGCCGGGCCCAGCAGCAGGGTTCCGGCCCTTCCGGCCAGCCCTTTGTGGT
>JAISWN010000381.1 GCA_031271075.1 Treponema sp. | reverse complement strand
GAACAACTTTGTAAGTACCATCAGGCGGATGGGTATCGAGCGGGCCCTGGCGGTTTACAACACCGCCCTGAATCGCTACAAAGCCCGGTAAGTTCAAAATCCAATCCCGCCGCGGTCCGTCCCGATCGCGGCGATTTTTCGATACGATGGCGTTTTTTCATCCCGGTTTTTTAGTTTCCTTGTGGATCCGGATGAGGGTGGTAATAATTGATGAATAAAAACCTATGGGAGAGGGATGTTTTACCGCCTCTCCGGGAATCCTTAAGGAGAAAACATGAAATTTAAAAAATGCGGGTTTCTGCTGATCTTGCCCTTGCTTACCCTGATGGCCGGATGCGGCGGAAAGAACGGCGGTTCCCAGGGAGCGCCGGATTCCGGCGCCGGGGGGCCGGTTAGTTACCCTGTCAAAACCGGTGTAACTCTTACCTGGTGGCAGGATATGAACGCCAATGTATCCCCCAACTTTACCAATCTGGGGGATTCCCCCTTTGGAAAAGGTCTCCAGGAGCGGACGGGAATTAAAATAAGTTTCCAGCATCCCCCTTCGGGCGGGGTCAACGAGCAGTTCAACCTTCTGGTGGCGGACGGTAACCTGCCGGACATCATGGAACGGAACTGGCTGGAGGAATACCCCGGCGGGCCTGAAAAGGCCATTGCCGATGGGGTCATTATCAAGCTGAACGGTATCATTGAAAAATACGCCCCCAATCTCAACGCCTATTTAAAAGCCCACCCGGATATTGACAGGATGGTTAAAACCGATAATGGTAGTTACTACTGTTTCCCCTTTATCCGGGGAGACCCGGGACTTCTTGTCTCCCGGGGGCTTATCGTCCGCCAGGACTGGCTGGACGAACTGGGGCTTTCGGTTCCCGAGACCATTGAGGAGTGGCATACGGTACTCACCGCCTTCAAAACCAGGAAAAACTCCCGCGCTCCCTTTACCTTTGAGTACACCACCAGCGGCTTGAACGACGTGCTGGGTTTTGCCCTGGCCTACAAGGCCCCCCGTATTTTCTTTGTGGGGGAGGACGGCAAGATCCGTTTCGGCGCAGTGGAGAAGGGCCGCCGGGACTACCTCGCCACTATGGCCCGGTGGTACAAGGAGGGGCTTATCGATCCCGATATCGCCTCCCTCCAGCTTCAGCAGGTAAGCGCCAAGATGACCGGGGATCAATCCGGGGCGTCCATGGGCTGGCTGGGAAGCCGTTTGGGGGTATGGACCAACGCCGCCATTGCCACGAACCCGGCCTACAGACTCACCGCAACCCCTTTCCCGGTACTCAGGAAGGGGGACAAGCCCCTGATGAGTTCCACCGAATTGCCCTACGCCCAGACCGGAAGCGCGGCCATCACCGGGTCCTGCGAGAACGTGGAAATCGCCGCCCGGCTTCTGGACTGGGCCTACAGCCCCGAAGGGCACCTGTTCTACAACTTCGGGATCGAGGGGGAATCCTACAACATGGTGGACGGGTATCCGGCTTATACGGACATTATCCTGAAAAACCCCCAGGGCTGGCCGGTGGCTCAGGGCCTTGGCGCCTATGTGCGTTCCGTGTACAACGGGCCCTTTGTCCAGGATATCCGGTACTTTGACCAGTACATGACCCTTCCGGCCCAAAAGGAAGGTTACAAGACCTGGGCTATTGAGGGCGCCCTCAAGTATGTACTCCCCACGATTACCCCCACCCCGGAAGAAAGCCGGGAATTCGCCCGGATAATGAACGAGATAAACACCTACCGGGATGAGATGGAACTGAAGTTTATCCTGGGTACGGAGGATCTTTCGATCTGGGATAGTTACGTAAGCACTATTCAGAAAATGGGGTTAGATCGGGCCCAGGCCATCCAGGAGGCCGCCATGACCCGTTACAATGCCCGTTAAACCAATGCCGGTTTGCCGGGAAATGCCCGGCAGGCCGTATTTTTTTTGAGGTGTCAACCATGAACCGGATACCAGATGTTCTTCGCAGGGATATGCAGCGGAACTGGAGCCTCTATATTCTCGCTGTGCCGGTTATCCTCTTTTACGCCCTCTTCTGCTACAAGCCCATGTACGGGGCCCTTATCGCCTTTAAGGACTTTTCCCCCGGCAGGGGCTTTTCAAGAAGCCCCTGGGTGGGCTTTGAGCATTTTATCCGCTTCTTCCGGAGCCCCTACTTCTTCCGCCTGGTGCGGAATACCTTCCTCATCAGTTTTTATAACCTTGTCTTCGGTTTCCCGGCCCCCATCCTCCTTGCCCTGCTCCTGAACGAGGTACGGCATCAAAGCTACAAACGTACCGTCCAGACGATTACCTATCTGCCCCACTTTATCTCGATAATCGTTATCGCCGGCATGATCACCGATTTCTCCATGTCTACCGGGCTTTTCAACGATATTATCGCCTTCTTTGGGGGGAAGCGGTTCCCCCTGCTCCAAACCCCCAGCCTGTACCGGACCATCTATGTGGCTTCGGACATCTGGCAGGGCATCGGCTGGGGGACTATCATCTACCTTTCCTCCCTCTCGGCTATCGATCCCCAGCTCTACGAGGCGGCCATGATAGACGGGGCCGGCAGGCTCAAGCAGATTATCCACGTTACCCTGCCCTGCCTTGCCCCCACCATCGTAATCCTCCTGATCCTGCGGATAGGAAACCTTTTGAGCGTGGGATACGAAAAGACCATCCTGCTCTACAACCCCGCAACCTACGAAACCGCGGACATTATCAGTACCTATGTATACCGGGTAGGGCTTCTGGAACAGAACTGGAGTTATTCTACCGCCATCGGGCTTTTCAATTCGGCCATAAACTTTACCCTGCTCCTCATGGCAAACCGGATGAGCCGCAAACTTTCTGAAACGAGTCTCTGGTAGGAGGGAGAGTTCATGAAAACACCGGGAAACAAGGTTCTTTATAACAGGAGCGAGAATATCTTTGCGGTATTCAACTATGCCTTTCTCGCTTTTATTTCCTTTGCCTGCCTCTACCCCATGCTCTATGTGCTTTTCGCTTCCTTCAGCGACAACAACCTTCTCATGCAGCATACGGGGATTCTTTTAAAACCCCAGGGGTTCAGCGCCGCGGCCTACGGCAAGGTTTTTAAAAACCCTATGATCCTCCTGGGGTACCGGAACACCCTCTTTGTACTCATCCTGGGGGTTCTCCTGTCCCTTTTTATGACTTCCCTGGGGGCTTACTTCCTCTCCCGCAAGCAGGTGTTCTTCAAGAAACCTATCATGATGCTTATCACCTTTACCATGTTTTTCGGCGGCGGGATGATCCCCACCTACCTTAACCTTAGGGATCTTCACCTGACAAACACCCTGTGGGGCCTCATCATTCCCGGGGCCATCAGCACCTACAACATGATTATTCTGAGGACTTCTTTCTCTGCCATTCCCGATTCCCTTACCGAGGCGGCCATTATCGATGGGGCGGGGCATATACGGATCCTCTTTTCCCTGATCCTGCCCCTGTCAAAAGCGATACTGGCGGTAATGATCCTGTACTACGGGATCGCTATCTGGAACGCCTGGTTCTGGGCCAGCGCCATTCTGCGGAAGCGGGAACTCTACCCCCTGCAGGTTATCCTCCGGGAGATTCTGCTTCAGAACTCCGCGGTAGAGATGGCCACGGGGGTAGACGCGGGAGACCAGGAATCGGTAGCGGCCACCATCAAGTACGCCACGATTGTAGTGGCCACCGTGCCGGTACTCTGTATCTATCCCTTCCTGCAGAAATACTTTGCCCGGGGCGTGATGATAGGCGCGGTAAAGGAGTAGGCCCTACCTCGCCCAGTCCCGGCTGCGTCCGACCGCCTTGTGCCAGCCGGCCAGGAGTTCCTCCCTCTTTGCCCCTTCCATGGCGGGGGTAAAGGCGGTATCGCACTTCCACATGGCCCGCAGCTCTTCCGTATCCTTCCAGAAGCCCACGGCAAGCCCCGCCAGATAGGCGGCCCCCAGGGCGGTGGTTTCCCGGACTGCCGGCCGGCGGATCAGCGCCTCCGAAATGTCCGCCTGGAACTGCATGAGGAACCGATCCCGGCTCGCCCCGCCGTCCACCTTGAGTTCCCCCAGCTTCGTGCCCGTATCCTTCTCCATGGCCCTCATCAGATCCAGGCTCTGGTAGGCAATGGATTCCTCGGCGGCCCGGACGATATGGTAGCGCCTGGTTCCCCTGGTCAGGCCGACAATGCAGCCCCGGGCGTACATGTCCCAGTAGGGGGCCCCCAGGCCGGTAAAAGCCGGCACCAGATAGACCCCGCCGGTATTCTCCACCTTTCCCGCGAAGTATTCAGAATCGGCGCTTTCGGTGATAAAACGCATCTCGTCCCGCAGCCACTGGATAACCGCGCCCCCCACAAACACCGAGCCTTCCAGGGCATAGCGCGTTTTGCCGGGAAGACTCGCCGCAAGGGTGGTCAGAAGGCCGTTCCGGCTCTCGAAAGCCTCCTCCCCGGTGTTCATAAGGAGGAAACACCCGGTTCCGTAGGTGTTCTTCGCGTCCCCCTTTTCAAAACAGCACTGGCCGAAGAGGGCCGCCTGCTGATCCCCCGCGTCTCCGGACAGGGGTATCTCCTCCCCCTGGATATTCGCGGTTCCGTAGACCTGGCTTGAGGGCTTTACCCCGGGCAGCATCTCCCGGGGAATGTCCAGGGCGGCAAGGAGTTTGTCGTCCCAGTCAAGCCTGTGGATGTCGTAGAGCATGGTTCTGCTGGCGTTGCTGTAATCGGTAACATGAACCGCGCCGCCGGAAAGTTTCCAGAGAAGCCAGGTATCCACGGTTCCAAAGAGGATCTCCCCCCTTTTCGCCCGATCCCTTGAACCTTCCACCCGGTCGAGGATCCACTTGATCTTGGTTCCGGAGAAGTAAGCGTCCGGCACCAGCCCGGT
>JAISWN010000376.1 GCA_031271075.1 Treponema sp. | reverse complement strand
TTTCTCGCCACCAGCCCCGTCCACATGGAGTACAAGCTGAAGATGAGGCCCGAACAGGTACTGGAACAGGCGGCGGCCTCGGTCAGATACGCCAGGAAATTCTGCCGGGACGTGGAATTTTCCGCCGAGGACGCCTTCCGCAGCGATCCCGATTTTGTGTGCCGGGTCTTCGGCGCGGCCATTGAGTCCGGCGCCCTGACGGTGAATTTCCCCGACACCGTAGGCTACGCCATGCCCGACGAGTTCGGCGGGCGGATCAGGTACATCAGGGAGCATACGCCGGGAATAGAAAAGGCGGCCCTTTCGGTACACTGCCACAACGACCTGGGGCTTGCGGTGGCCAACAGCCTCGCGGCGATTTGCAACGGGGCCGATCAGGCGGAATGTACGGTAAACGGCATCGGCGAGCGGGCGGGGAACGCCTCTCTGGAAGAGATTGTCATGGGCCTGCGGGTTCGCCGGGATCTCCTGGACGCGGATACCCGGATAGACAGCACCCAGATCTACGCGGCCAGCCGTCTGGTAACCCAGGTAACCGGGGTGAAGGTTCAGCCCAACAAGGCTATCGTGGGGGAGAACGCCTTTGCCCACGAGGCGGGGATACACCAGCACGGGGTTATGGCGAACCGGGCCACCTACGAGATCATGACCCCCGAATCCATCGGCATCCCCAAAAACCGCATGATCCTGGGTAAGCACTCGGGGAAACACGCCCTGGGGGATCGGCTCAGGGAAATGGGGCTCAGCGTGGATGGGGAGACCCTGGAGGCGGTGTTTGCCGAATTCAAAATTCTGGCGGACAAGAAGAAGGAGGTGAACGACCGGGATCTGGAGGCTTTGGTGATGGACGCGGCAGCCCAGGTTCCCGAAACCTGGAAGCTGGACCACTGGGCGGTGAACACCGGCTCCGCCCTGGGGGCAAGCGGCACGATCCGTATCCAGGCCCGGGACGGGGTCTTCCACAAGCGGGTGGCCATGGGGGACGGCCCCATTGATTCCATTTTCCAGGCCATCAACCAGATCGTGGGCAAGGAGCCGGAACTGGAACTCTACGAGATCGGCGCTATTACCGGCGGTTCATCTTCCCAGGCGGAAACCATGGTGAAGATATGCTGGGATCGGCGGCGTTACAACGGCCGGGGCCTCTCTACCGACGTGGTTGAATCCTCGATCAAGGCGTACCTGGCGGCGATCAACGCCATGGAATGGGAACTTGACCCGGGGAAGCGTCCCGGCAGGGAATGACAAGGGGAGGAGCGATGCTGAACAAGGTGGAAATTCTCGATACTACCCTCCGGGACGGCGCCCAGGGGGAGGGGATCAGTTTCTCCGTGCAGGACAAGCTGGCGGTAGCCCGCGCCCTGGACGAGCTGGGGCTGGACTTTATCGAGGCGGGGAATCCGGGGAGCAATCCCAAGGACATGGATTTTTTCCGTCTCGCCGGGGGGCTCAGGCTGGAAAACTCGCGGCTCTGCGCCTTCGGGGCGACCCGCAAGAAGGATGTGCCCTGCGGGGAGGATGCCCAGATCCGGAGCCTCCTGGAAGCGGGAACGGAAACGGTGGTGGTTGTGGGCAAAAGCTGGGATCTGCAGGTAACAGAGATACTCCATGCGGAGCTTGACGAAAATATCGCCATGATCGCCGAAACCGTAGCTTTTCTGCGGAAAGAGGGCCGGGAGGTTATCTTCGACGGGGAACATTTCTTTGACGGCTGGCTTGCCAACCCGGCCTACGCCCTTGCCACGGTAAAAGCCGCCGCGGAAGCCGGGGCCGGGCGGATCGTCCTCTGCGATACCAACGGCGGTTCCTTCCCCGGCCTTATCACCGCGGGCTTAGGGGCGGCGGTGGAAGAAATCGCCACGGCAGGAGCCGGCGCTTCCCCGGCGGATACGGCGGTGGAAGGCGGGCCCCTGGTGGGTATCCATGCCCACAACGATTCGGGCCTTGCCCTGGCCAACAGCATCGCCGCCCTGGAAGCGGGGGCCCGGCATGTGCAGGGGACCCTGGCGGGCTTCGGTGAACGCTGCGGCAACACCGCCCTGGCGGCCCTCATCCCCAGCATCGAGCTTAAGATGGAGAAGCCCTGCCTTCCCCAGGGAAAGCTCAGGGGGATCTTCGGGATAAGCCGCAAGGTGGCGGAGATAGCCAACGTGGCCCTTCCGGACAACATGCCCTACGTGGGGGCCCACGCCTTTTCCCACAAGGCGGGGATGCATGCCGACGGCATTCTCAAACTGCGCCGTTCCTTTGAGCACATCGATCCCGCCCTGGTGGGGAACGGCCGGCGTTTCCTGATAAGCGAAGTGGGGGGCCGTTCCGCCATAGCCGAACGGGCCAGGAAGATAGACCCCTCCATCACCAGGGAACACCCGGTAACGGCGGCCCTGGCCTCGCGGCTCAAGAGCCTTGAGGCGGAAGGCTGGCAGTTTGAAGGGGCCGACGGCAGCTTTGAACTCCTGGTGCGCCGGGAACTGGGCCGCTACAGGCCCCTGTTCAAGATCCTGGCCTACCGGGTGGTGAGCGAACACCCCACCGGGGAGACCATCTCCTGCTCCCACGCCTGGGTAAAGATCTGGGTGGACGGCCAGGAAGAAATCGCCGCCGCCGAGGGGGACGGGCCGGTGAACGCCATGGACGGCGCCCTGCGGCGGGCCCTGGTCCGCTTCTTCCCGGAACTGGAAAAGATGCGCCTGGTGGACTTTAAAGTCCGGGTTATCAACGGGAACGCCGCCACCGCCGCGAAAGTGCGGGTGCTCATCGAATCCACCGACGGCCAAAGCCACTGGACTACCGTGGGGGTAAGCGA
>JAISWN010000286.1 GCA_031271075.1 Treponema sp. | reverse complement strand
TGGAAGGTGTTTACCGTCAGGTTTTGGAGCTTCTTTCCCGTAAGTTCCTTAACCCGGTTTTCCATTTCCCGGGCCGCCTTGTTGGTAAAGGTAAGGGCAAGGATACTGTGCTGGGGGATACCCTTTTCCAGCATGTGGGCAATGCGGAAGGTGATGACCCGGGTTTTCCCCGAGCCCGCCCCGGCGATGATCAGCACCGGCCCCTCAATGGCGTTGACCGCCTCTAACTGGGGGCCGTTGAGTTCCGCTTCCAGATTCAGCTTTGACATGGATCCCCGGCAGCCCCATCCCCGGCAAGCAGCGCCGCCAGGGCCCTTGCCGCCTTTCCCCGGTGGCTGACGCGGTTCTTTTCCTCTTCCGAAAGTTCCGCTACCGTGCGCCCCAGTTCGGGGATGGAGAGGATGGGGTCGTAGCCGAAGCCCCCCTTCCCCCGGCCTTCCTCACCCGGCGCCACAAGCTCTCCCTCCAGGGTTTCCTGGACGCCGTAAAAACGGTACTCGTCCCAAAAGAGAACCATGGCGCAGACGAAGCGGGCACTCCGATCCATCCTTTTTCCCAACTCCCCCAGAAGCAGGGCGTTCCGCTCCCCGTCGCCGAGACTGACGGAGCCAATCTGGAGGGGGCCGGCGTAGCGGGCCGAGTATATCCCCGGCCGCCCCCCCAGGGCGTCCACGCAGAGCCCCGAATCGTCGGCGATAACCGGCCCCCGGATCCCCCGCCGGGCCAGGCGCCGGTACAGGGCACGGGCCTTGAGGAGGGAGTTTTCCAGAAAGCTCCTTCCCGTTTCCTCCGGGTCAAAACCGGCGATTCCCGCGTCGGCGGGGATGCGTATTTCATGGCCCTTCAGAATCCCGGCCAACTCCGCCCGCTTATGGGCATTGCCCGTGGCAAACCAGAGGATCATGCTTACTGGGCCTCGTAACGCTCTACTTCATCGTAGACGTACTCCAGACGTATCCCCGCCGTTTCCAGCATCTTCTCCGAATCTTCCGCGTCGTGGTAGCGGCGCTGGCAGACCACCCGGACTATGCCGCAGTTGATAATCAGCATGGCGCAGGTACGGCAGGGGGTCATGCGGCAGTAGAGGGTGGAGCCGCCGATGGCGATACCCCGCTTGGCGGCCTGGCAGATGGCGTTCTGTTCGGCGTGGACGGTTCGCACACAGTGGGTAGTGACGCTGCCGTCCTCGTGGAGCGTCTTCTTAAGCTGGTGGCCAACCTCGTCGCAGTGGGGGAGACCCGCCGGGGCGCCTACGTAACCGGTAACCAGAATCTGGTTGTCCCGGGCGATAACACAGCCCGAACGGCCCCGGTCGCAGGTGGCCCGTTTGGAGATGGCCTCGCAAACCTCCATGAAGTATTCGTCCCAGCTTGGCCTTTTGTAGGGGGTTTCCATGGGGGCAAGTATGGGGATTTTCCGGGTTTTGCTCAAGGGCACTCTTTCAGCATGACCGTATGGCCTGGTTTCTCTCCCCAGGGCCTTTCCTTTTTGTAGTTTTTGGAAATTTCTGGTGTAATATTATAATTATCGTTTTTTTGTTGTCAAAAAAAACTTGTGCATATTTTAGAAATGCGTATATATTCCCTATAGGTTACCGATAATGAAACGATATGAACCAACGAAAGGGCGTTTTCTCACTTTTTCCGTTGTTTGTTTTACTTCTCTTGCCCGCGATGCTCGGGGGGGAAGAAACGGTTCATGTGGTAGAGAAGGGGGAAACCATCTACTCCATCGCCCGTTTGTATGGACTCAGCCCGGGGGAATTGATGGAGTATAACCGGATCACCGACCCTTCGCGGCTCCAAATCGGTAAAGATCTTAGAATTCCCCGGAAGACCGGGTTTGTCGAACACCGGGTAGTGAAGAACGAGACCCTTTACGGTATCGCCCGGAGCAACGGCGTCAGCCTGGAGGCCCTGCGGGAAGCCAACGGTTTCGGCCCGGAGTATATGCTTAAGGAGGGGGAGCGTATCCGTATCCCCCAGGCCGGGACGGGCCGGGGCGAAGCCGTCGGTATGGCCGGGTCGGGGAAGAACGCCGCCGGAACCAGCGTGGCCGCGCCCGGCGGCGTAACCAGGACCCTTACGGAAAACGCCGGGACGGTGAAGGATACACAGGGCGCGGGGAAAAGTTCCGGTGAAACCCAGGTTTCGGGAAGCGCCGGAGGGGTTCCCCTGGCAGACCCCCGGTCTACCGCCTTGAAGACCGTGGACGCTTCCCTGCGCTGGCCGGTGAACCCCAAGGGGATTGCCTATATGACGAGGCAATTTTCCGGGGTAATGGTGGAAGGCGAACAGGCCGAACCCGTCCGGAGTCTCATCGGGGGAACGGTAGTATCCGCGGGCCCCTACCGTGGTTATGGGAGGATAGCGATAGTAGAGGTTACGGGAGGTTATTTGTACGTATACGGCGGCTGTGAAAGCCTCTCGGTAAAAGGAGGCGACAGGGTCGGGCCGGGAACCGAACTGGGAAAGTTGGGAATCGACGGAGTTTCACAGAAACCCCAGCTTTTCTTTCTGGTTTACTGGAACAATAACCCTATCGATCCTTCCAAGGCGCCCAGGGCCTAAAGCTTGGGGCAGGCGCTTCGGTCAGAGGGAAAAGAGAAACCCTATAGCGGGAGTAATTGTTTTAGGGTAGTCCGGCGGGGTTTAAGCACAAAAAAATAGAAAAAGAGGGTATCAGCATGGCAAAGGCAGTCTTACAGAAAGGAGCCGCCAGAGAAAAGCTGGGGAAAAACCGGCCTTTACTCAACGGTGTGAAGGAATGGGCCGGGGCCTCTCACGCAGCCAGGCCGCAAAAGAAATCAAAACCGGTAAAAGAAACCGATTCCCTGGCCTTGTACTTTAAACAGATTTCACGGTTCCCCCTGTTAACGGTACAGGAAGAGCGGAATACGGGCGAAAAGATAATGGAACTGCGGGGAGAACTTAGAGAGCTAGGGCAGATTCTGGACACAGATCCCCAGGACAGCGCCGGCAGGCAGAAAAAGGCGGTTCTGGAAAAGACGCTGCTTTTTTACAAGAACAAACTGATAAACTCAAACCTGCGCCTGGTAGTTTCCATAGCGAAGAACTACCAGCACCGGGGGCTTTCCCTCCTGGATCTGATCAACGAAGGCAACATCGGCCTAATCGAGGCGGTGGAACGTTTCGACTACACCAGGGGCTGCCGTTTTTCTACCTACGGCACCTGGTGGATAAGGCAGGCCATCATCAAGAGTATTGCCGACAAGGGCCGGGTT
This sequence comes from Treponema sp., assembly GCA_031271075.1. Lineage (GTDB taxonomy): Bacteria > Spirochaetota > Spirochaetia > Treponematales > Breznakiellaceae > JAISFT01. Next base: position 744 of record JAISWN010000286.1, on the reverse strand, counting down.
ATCCGCATTCCCATTCACATGCTCAACACGATAAAGAAATGTTACTTTGTTACCAAACAGCTTACCCAGGATCTGGGCCGGGATCCGAGCAACGAGGAACTCTCCGATTACCTGGGGGTGCCGGTTTCCAAGGTAAAAGAAGTCATCAAACTTTCCCAGGAGACCACGAGCCTGGATACCATCGTTGACGACGGGAATCTTACCCGGCTTTCGGATCTTATCAAGGACGAATCCATGGCGGAGCCCTTCGATGCGGTCTTCTCCATAACCCTGCAGGAAACCATGGGCGACATCCTTTCCTGCCTGTCCGAGCGGGAAGTGAAGATTATCCATCTCCGTTACGGGCTTAACGGGGAAAGGCCCCTTACCCTGGAAGAGACGGGAAGGGTTATGGGTATTACCAGGGAGCGGGTCCGCCAGATCCAGGAAAAAGCCACCTTCAAGCTGCGGGGCCTCAAGGAACTTCACGAACTGAGAGACCCCTAGGAGCCAGACACGATTCGCGGAATGAAGGGCGAAGTCGAAGGGGAAAATTTTTAGAGGGAGCGCTTAGGAACGGCGTATCATCTTCCGGACATAGGCGATGGAAAACAGCAACACCATAAGGGTCATAATAACGGAGGCTGCCGATCCGTAGCCCACCTTCAGGCCCCGGACCCCCTGCTGGTAAATGAACTGGGTCATAGTAGCGGTACTGTTGGCGGGGCCGCCCTTGGTAAGGATGTTTACCTTGTCAAAGAGGCG
>JAISWN010000194.1 GCA_031271075.1 Treponema sp. | reverse complement strand
AAAGATCCATTTGACAGGTTTTTGATATGGGAATCGATAAGAAATGATTTTATATTATTAAGTGTTGATAAAACATTAACACAATATAAAGAAGATGGGTTAAAAATAATATTTTAAATCAACAACCTCGCCCTGAAGTCGAACCTACGGTTCGGCGGGGTATTAAGCGGACTTGCGGAGCAAGTCCGACCCCTCGGCACGAATAAAAACGCCCCACTTCGCCTAACGAGGCTGTCGAATAAGTCCGTTTCAGGGTGTTAAGCCACTATATATAGTGTGTAGTTGGCACGCGATACACCATATATAGTGGTTGTTGAGCCGTTTGAAGACTTTTCCGACAGTCTCAACAGGACGTATATGCACAGACCCGTTTGCGGGTCTGACGCCGCTAAAGCGGCTCGGGCTACGATTTATGCGGAGGGAGGGGATCTCCCCGGAACATTCCGGGGCGGCGGGAGCCCTCCAAAAAACGTCTTTCCGCCGTGCGCCTCAATTCTTCGTCCCCCGGGCGGCAAACCATGCCGCTATACGGTCCCCCACATTCTTTTGAAGGTTGTAGTAAAAGAGGTCGTAGTCGTAACGGTGCAGAACCCCGGGAGGCCAGAAGTCCCCGCTTTTGATATCCGCGGTAGTCACCACCGTGCCCCTTTCCAGGTTAAGCCGGGCATCGGCGAAGCTGGGTACGGTAACCGGGGCGCTGTAACCGTAGCGGAGGCGGCTGCCCAGGCTCTCTTCCCTGGCCGCGGGAGTCTCGTCGGTCTTCCAGTTAATCGGGTTGATCACATGGCCCCGGGCGGAGGAACTGAAGGGGTTGAACTCCGTTGCGGGAAGTTCGGTGTTGTAGGAGATGATCACCCCCGTATCCGCCGCCCCCGTGGCGAAGGGGAGGCCGGATGCCTCAAAAAACTCATCCAGCGCCGGAATCCCGATGAGGTAGGCGGCCACTATCCGTTGAAGCAGCTCCGGCCGGTTCCGGCGTATCCAGATCAACAGGCCCTGCATCACCGCGCTGCCCTGGGAATGGGACGCGAAGATGACAGGCCGGCCCTTGTTGTAATGCTCCAGATACCAGTTAAAGGCATTGATCGCGTCAGTTACCGGGATTTCCGCCAGTACGCTCAAAAATTCCGAAGGGTCCTTTTCCATCAGGTCCTGCACGTAGCCGATACTCAACTGGCGGTAGAAGGGGGCGTAAACGTTGGCTTCTTCAAAGATCCCGAAGTGGGCCTCCCGCAGGTAACGGGCCTCCCGCCTCATGTCCTCGTCAGAGGCAGGGCAGACATCCCCTTCGGTAAAGTGGCAGGTAGGGTACAGGTAAAAAACATCCGCCGGTTTGTTGTCGATGTAGGCGGCTTTTCCCTCCGCCGGCGCGTTGAGCCAGTTCCCGGCATCCGAATAGTCGGTCGGCGTGTTAACCGCCGCGGCGTCCGGTTTTTCCGATACCTCCGGGCGGTGGGCGCAGCCGCCGCAGAGGAAATCCAGGGTCAGGCCAAGGGCGATCAAAAACCTGCCGCGTTTTCCTCCGTTACGGCCCGTCAATATGGATTTGATAGTCATGTACATGAAATTATTATAAATATCCCGGAGTTTCAAGCCGCATAAAACACGGCACTATAAACCAAAGTATGATGGGTTGTCAAACGAAGCCATAAAAAAACGCTGTGGCGCAGGCTTAATCTGCCGGCAATGGAGTTGACCAGTTTTTCACTCATGGGTGCCTTCCTGTCAGTATTTCAAGCAGTCCGTAATCATTCTGGCTGAAGTCAATAATGGATTGTTTTTCCTGTAATAATAGATCAAGAGTTGTATTACTATCAATGTTTCCTGTTTTTAGCAGTATAACCTTGGGAGGGTATCCATGTACTTCCATCAAATTAAGAAAATCAGAATCATGGGTAATAATTATATAATCATTTTGCAGGGCATGCTCCCATATCTCAGAGTCCTTGGCCGGGGGAGTGAGTGTAGTTCTGTTTACATGATCACAGACGCCAAAATGTCCGGCCAGGAAAGTACACAAGCGCCAGGATATATTTGCGTCAAGCAGTAACTTCATGGATGAGTACCTGGGTTATCGCATCGCGCTGGGCTGCAAACGCAAGAGCGGCGCGAATATGGATTTCCGTAAGTTCAGGATAATCTTCCAGAATTTCCTTTACGGCTATTCCTTTGGATAACCAGCCAAGAATGTCCCCTACGGTAATCCGTGTTCCCTTAATGCAGGGTTTGCCGAACCGGATGCCGGTATCAATGGTGATATACTCGAATAGTTGGTTCATTTTTCATCCTCCTCAAACAATTCTCCCTGTTTCTTTTTTGAGTTGACCCGGTAACCTACCGCGATGATAGCGTCAAGGTTATAGTAACGAGTTTTATAGTTTTTTCCATCGGCTGCAGTTACCGAGAAATCCTCGGCAACTGACTTTTCGTCCAGTTCCCCTTCGGTAAAGATGTTTTTCAGGTGCAGCCCAATATAATTCCTGGCCGCCTTATCCCCTGCGGCGTTCGTCCAGCTCCTTTTCCCGCTTCTCGATAGCCCCCTTTACCGAGGCCAGTTCGTCAAGCAGGGACTTGATGACCGGATCATCGGCGGACGCGGTTTTCCCTCCCAGTTCAACAAAGATCCGGTATACCTCGGCCCCCAGCCGGCTGACGAGCTTCTGGGCCTGCCCTTCAAGCTGTTTTATCTCCAGGGTAAGCATGCCCCGCTCCCCCAGATCCTGGGCTTTGGCTCCGGCCTTTACGGCAAAATCCTTGGAGGCCGCGAGCCCCTGCCCGAACATATCCCTTAAACGATCGCTGAATGCCATGGTTCCCCCCTGTTTACTTCCGCTACTCCCGCCTGATTCCGAGGATGGCCAGATGGTCGTACCGCCCATCCTCTCTTTTACGAGTATAGTACATATAGGCGTCATTGCCAGGGGCCTCCCGGGGCCGGCGGAGGGTATCGGCGTTTACTTCAATCCTGATCATTTCCCGGCGATTTGAAACTAAACGCCTATGCCCTGGCCGGAACAACTATAATTTGACAGAATTCTCCGGGGGGTATATAATACGCGGATATACGGGGTTTATTGTGGGAGATTCAGGATTTGAAATCGTGATAATAGACGATGAGGACTGGGTCCGGCGGGGTCTTGTCAGCAAGACGATAAAATGCGGCCTTCCAATAAAAAAAATCCGGGATTTTGCCCAGGGGGATTCCTTGCTCGGGTATATCAAGGCCGGCGGTCACCCGGATATTATGCTCTGTGATGTACGCATGCCGGAGCTTGACGGATTGGAGCTTTCAGCCATCAGCCGGGCTTTATTACCGGAGATGGAGATCATTATTGCCTCCGGTTACGGCGAATTTGAATATGCCCGGCGGGCTATTCAGGTAGGTGTTTCGCACTACCTTCTTAAACCTATCGACGACGCGGAACTCAGGAATGCCTTAAAAACAAGCATAGGCGCCATCACCCGTTCCAGACAAAACAGGGAGAGTCAGGATCAGCTTAGAAAAATTGAACGGGGGAACAGGGCGCGCTTTTATATAGGGGCGGATCCTCCCGATTCCGGCGGAGGGCGGGAAAAAGGGCCCGATCTTTCAAGCCTGCAGGATCTGTTTCCTGATTACCAGGTTTCCCGGAATTTTATCGCGGCCAGCTTTGATCTTTCCCGTTCCGGAAAAAGCGACCTCAATTTTTTAATAGATATCAGGGGATCGGATTGGCTGGATAAAAAATCCCTGGATAACTCCGTGGTCTATTCATGCTTCCCCGGCGAATATATGCTTCTTTTTCTTGCCCTGGAACCGGAAGAAAAGATCTGTGCTTTTATCGCTGCCTTGGCGGAAGAACTGGGAGAAGGGAACCCCGCTTTCTCGGCGGGGGTAAGCAGACTCAGGGCTAAACCGGGCGAGGCGGCCGCTGAAGCCCGGGATTTGATGAAGCACCGGATTCTATTTGAAAAAATTTCCCGTGTCAATTCTGTTAATGTTGAAGGCCGGGACGATAACTATGTTATTCCGGACAGCCGCCTGTCGGCCCTGAAGTACGTTATGGAAGAAAGGAATGAAAAATCTATCCTGAGCATCCTGGATAATATCAAAGACGAATTGTGCGGCGCAAACATAACATACCGGCAGTTGGAAACCGTTTGCTATGAACTTTTGCGGATCCTTAACGAAAACCGCAGCCTTCAGCCTTACAAATTCGCTTCTCTTGAGGATCTTTTTGTTTTTTTAAAAGAGCTTTTTTTGAAACAGGTGAGATCCTGGGACGCTCTCGGCCAGAGGAATAAAAATTCGCTTATAAACAATATAACCCAGGTAATAGACCGGCATTTTAATGAATATCTTACCCTGGAAATGTTCGCCGCTGATTATCATGTCAATGTCAGCTCCCTGAGCGCCTTCTTTAAAGAAGTAATGGGCGTTAATTTTCACGATTACCTTTCCGGTGTAAGAATACGAAACGCCAAAGAATTTCTCGCATCGGGCCGGTATAAAATACGGGAAGTAGCGGAAAGGGCGGGCTATTCCAACGGTTTTTATTTCGCCAAAGCCTTTAAAAAGATAGAAGGGCTTACGCCAAGTGAATTTATCGAACGGCAAAGAAAATGAGGAGGGGGGGGGGGGGGGACCGCATGTCCGCATTATAGGCGGGCTCCTTTATCTTATCTTCTTTTTTTCTCTTTTTTCATGCAAGCCGCCGGGGCCGGAACCCCCGGGCTTGGAACCCCCGGGGTTGGAACCGATCGCGGGCCAGGAACCGGGCAGGCTAAAGATAGTTGCTCCCTCGGGCCCCGGTGTTAAGGCTATCTATGAAATTGCCGCGAATTTCAGACGCGGGCATCCCGGGATCAACGTAGAAATATCTGCTATTTCCGGGATGATCCCCATAAACGCTTTCCTCAGTTCCAAATTCGCCGTAGGCGATGAGCCGGACATCATGATCTACCAGGCGGGGCAGGGTACAAGACTTTTTGCCCAGGGAGATCATCTGCTGGATCTTTCCGGCCGGAATTTTGAGGAAAGGTTCATTTTGGGGGCAGACAGGTACTGCCGCTATAACGACCGGCTTTACGCTCTGCCGCTGGATATTTACGCATCCGGTCTCCTGATCCAGATGAGCGTTCTCTGGAAGGCTTCTATCGGCAATCAGGACAACAGGGCTATTCCCCGCACCCTGGATGAATTCGTGGCTTCCTGCGAAAGGCTACGCCGGGCGGGGCTTCAATACCCGGTCCTTGTAGACGCCTATAGTGAAAAGGGGGCGTCGGATTTTTTATACCAGTATTTCCATCAGAATATCTATGAAAAAAATCACGCATTCTACAGGGAACTAGT
>JAISWN010000174.1 GCA_031271075.1 Treponema sp. | reverse complement strand
GGTTCCGGGAAGATGTTACCGGATTACCGATAAGGAATCCGGCGTCTCCGCGGGCTTCGGGGGAGACGGGGTCTATCAGAAAGAACTGGTTGAATTCTTTAAGGGCTGTGATGTATTGGAATTTGCCCGCGGCATGGATACCGACCCGGTAAACCCGAACAAACATTCCAGTATCCAGGAATCGGCCCGACTTGCCGAAGAAGCGGGAGTTAAAATGTTTTGCCCGGTTCACGGCCCGGCGAATCAGATTCAACAATGCCGTGAAAAAGTGAAAGAATATTATCAAGGGAACACCCACTGGCCCAGGCCCTTGGAACGGCTGGTTGTTTCCTGAATCCCTGTTATTCGATCATTCGGGTCTGCCCTTGCCTTGCGGCAGCGGCAAGCTGTAAAGGCTAAACATAGTGATACGAGTGATTACGAATGATAAAAAAAACACGGAGGACTGGCAGTTTGCCTTGGAGAAACACGGAGGTTTTGTCACCAATCCGCTCTTATTCCTCTCTATGCTCCATGAAACTCTGTGAAAAACTCTGTGCAAACTGTGGTTAAACCCTAACTCTGCTGAAAATAGGTAGCCTATCTATGTAATTCCTGATATGATGTGCTCCCGTGTCAAGTTACGTCAATTTATAGGCGACCTATTTAGGGAGTCTATTTTAAGGCGCATAATCGTTGTAACTCTTTATACTATAAAGAATTAAGGAATATAGACTACCTAAAATGAGCGGAGTTAGGTATTAAACCTCCGAGTGCAACCACTTCGGGAGAACAACATACCTCGCCGAACCGTAGGTTCGACTTCAGGGCGAGGTTGTTGATTCGTGATCGCCCATATCAGTGTATTTAGTCTTTACCGGGTACTGGCGTAGAGAAATTATCCCGATCTTTATAGCCTTGTCTCAATCCCTTAACACAGGTCATTACGAAACAATCATTACGAAACCAATCATTACCATTTATTTGGAATTTGATCCGAAGTCTTAATCCCTTAGCACAGGTCAAAAATTCGAAACATCTGTCTGTAAAGGAACATAAAATGGGGGAAAAGTCTCAATCCCTTAACACAGGTCAAAAATTCGAAACCGGCGAATTCAACTTTATGCCGGGACAATGCTTTTTGTCAACCCTCAAGGTTTCCACCCTCAAAGTTTCCGCCCCAGTTTTGGGAACTGCCCCGGTATCCGGCTTCCCCGCTGGAAGGGACTAAGCGGTTCCGGCTCGATCTTTTTCCCAAAGGGCGATCTTTCCCAGCCCGAAGTTGGTGTTTTTGCCCGCGTGGAAGATCTCCGCAAAGCGCAGGATGGCGTATTCATAGGGGGTAAAGAACCCCGCCAGCACCATGCTGCCGGTAAGGCCGCCCAGGCGCATCGTCTTTTTCTGGCGGGCCGAATAATGCGTCCAGTCTTTCCAGCCAAGTGCGCTTTCGGCTATGTTCCAGCCATGAAAAAAAGGCCAGGCGGTTCCGGCGGCATTCTTGTCCCCGCCCGTATAGCTTCCGTATTGGGAACAGAGGGTTTCTGTTCTGCGGTGGAGGCACAAGGCAAAATCCGCCGCGGTAAAAGTACCGGAATAACGGCCGCCCACCTTGAATCTGAGGGGAGATTGCAGTTGTATCAACAATTCCCCGCCATAGGGCCTGCCGTCAGGATCGTCAAATTCCCAAACATCAGGCTCAATATTGGTGTTCAGCAATTCGGCGTTAACCAGGAGCGATCTTTTGCTTCCGGCGGAATAGTCAAAACAATCGCGGATGGTATAGGGGGTACGCTGTTTGAGCACCCCCGACTCGCCGCCTTTTTTCAGCGCCTGAAAAAAATAGGGCAGACAGGCAAGGGAGGAACCGGTAAAGATGATGTTCAGAACCAGCGAAGCGGTTTCCGCGGCCGTAAGCCGGTCCGCTTCAATTACCACCGGATGGGCGATTCTGTCCCGTCCCGCAAGGATCCGGTTGTCCTTGGGTATAACCGACTCAAAAACACTACCGTAAACGCAGGTCGCGCTGTAGAGGCAGTCGAAACACGGTTTGTCATGGGCAATACAGCACATGCGGCGCAGATGGTAACCGATGACGCTTCTAAACACAAATTCAGGCGGAGAGGTAAAAACGACATCTTCCCTGAAAGACAGGGAGAATCCTATTTTTTTATACAAGAGTTTTGCCTTTACCATTTAAGCGCCGGTCCGCCGGGTATATTTTTAGTGGTTGTTGTGAACAACACTATTCCAAAACCGGCCGGATTTGAAACCAGATTGGATCATACCATTTTTGCCGCCGGCGGTGAAAGGGCGCATTGCTTAATGTTCCTCCGTGATGCCGAAGTTCCAGGGTGCCCGTATACTAAAAACCCCGTATACTAATTTCGAAAAACCCCAGGGGCTTTTTTACAGTTCCGGATCCCTCCCCTCAACTTTCTTTACCACGTAATCGGCGAAGTCCCCAATCTTCATGGCGGGCATCTGCCTGCCGTCCCGCAGGCGGATGGAAACCGTAGCCTCATCGGCTTCCCGCTGGCCCACCACCAGCATGTAGGGGATCTTCCGGTTCTGGCAGTTCCGGATCTTGGCGTTAAGCCGGTCGCCCCCCAGTTCGGCGCTGACCCGGAGGTCCCGTGACTTGAGTTCCCCCTCCACCTTTTTGGCGTAATCGTTAAAACCTTCCGCCACGGGAATGACGGCGATCTGCTCGGGGGCTATCCATACCGGGAAAGCGCCGCCGAAGTGTTCGATGAGTACCCCGAAGAAGCGTTCCAGGGAGCCCAGGAGCGCCCGGTGGACCATGTAGGGCCGCTTGTGCTGGCCGTCGGAATCCACAAAGTTCATGTCGAACCGTTCGGGCTCGTTGAAGTCGAACTGGATGGTGGTCATCTGCCACTCCCGGCCCAGGGCGTCCTTTATCTTCAGGTCTATCTTGGGGCCGTAAAAAGCGCCGCCTCCCTCGTCAATCTCGTAGTCCAGGCCCTCGGCGTTTACCGCCTTGCGGAGGCTTTCCAGGGCCTGATCCCAGCGGCTCTGTTCGCCCACCGATTCGGCGGGCTTGGTGGCCAGGTAGGCTTTGATATCTTTGAAGCCGAAGATCTGCCAGATCCTCAGGCTGAAACGCAACACCTCCCGGATTTCATCCTCAATCTGATCGGGGGTACAGAAGATGTGGGCGTCGTCCTGGGTAAAACCCCGGACCCGGAGGAGCCCGTGAAGCACCCCGGAACGCTCGTAACGGTACACGGTTCCCAGCTCCGCCCAGCGCAGGGGAAGATCCCGGTAGCTGCGCCCCCTGTCCTTGTAGATCATGATGTGGAAGGGGCAGTTCATGGGTTTGATGATGTAGTCCTGGTTGTCTATCTGCATGGGGCTGTACATGTTCCCCTTGTAGAAACCCAGGTGTCCCGAGGTTTCCCAGAGCCAGCTCTTCCCGATGTGGGGGGTGTAGAGGATCTCGTAGCCCGCGCGGTAGTGTTCCCTGCGCCAGAAATCCTCAATGACAACCCGCATACGGCCCCCGTTGGGATGCCAGTAGATGAGTCCCGCCCCGGCCTCCTCGTGGACGGAGTAGAGATCCATGTCCTTCCCCACCCGGCGGTGATCCCGTTTCTCCACCTCCTCCAGGAAGGCCAGATAGGCTTTGAGATCCTTGGGATTTTCCCAGGCGGTCCCGTATATCCGGGTCAGCATGGGCCGGTTCTCATCCCCCCGCCAGTAGGCCCCGGCAATGTTCATCAGCTTGAAGGCGGCGGAGTTGATCTCCCTGGTGTTCCCCACATGGGGGCCCCGGCAGAGATCCGCCCAGCTTACGGCGCCGGCCCGGTTTTCATCGGTCTGATTTTCATTGACCCGGTTTTCATAGATGCTTATCGTCTCACCGGCGGGAAGCTCTTTGATAAGCTCGATCTTGAAGGGCTCTCCGGCGAAACGCTTCAGCGCCCCTTCCCGGCTTACCTCCACCCGCGCAAAATCCTGCCTGCCCTCGATGATCTTCTTCATTTCCGCCTCAATAGCGGGAAGATCCTCGGCCCCCAGAACCGGCTTGCCGTCCGGCCTTGCCGGGAAAAGGAAATCGTAGTAAAAGCCGTTCTCGATGGAAGGCCCGATGGCGACCTGGGTTCCCGGAAAGAGCCGGGTAACCGCCTGGGCCATGACGTGGCTTACCGAATGGCGTATAAGCGCAAGCCGCTGACTTGCTTCAGGCCGCTGGTTTGCCTCGGGCTTTTTACCCGGGCCGTTTTTTTCTGATTTTTGATTGGTGTCGGACATTTTGGCGCCTCCGGAATGGAACATCGGTTCCGCTTAGACCGGGGACGAACCCAACCGGGCCCGCGGTACCACCCCGCTTCGCCGCCCCATGACAGGAGACGCCCTCATCATCACTGACGCGGATTCACGGCTTTGGTTAGTTACCGGGAATAACGCCCGATTCCTGCGGTCAAACAGTCCATCCTGTTCGCAGGGATCAGTGCCCCCGATGTTCCCCAAAGCGGCCGGGGAAATCCCCCGGGAGTGGTTTTCAGCCTTTCCTGGATAGCCGGGCTTACAGCCCCTGACCCGGCCTCTCTGGGATGTCCATGCGGATTCCGCGCGAATTTCGTATGGATCATCCATCCGGTATTAAAGCTTACTCGTCTCCCTTAAGCCCTTTATTCAAAATGACCGAATTCGGGACGGGAGTCAAGGCCCGCCGGTTCCTCACAACTAAAACCTAGCCGAAATCAGACCGCTTCGGCCTGATCAACCTCCTGACCGGAGGCTTGTCTCACTTTGCCCTTTTCCCGGTTTGTTTTCAAGAGCCGCTCTATCGCCTCGTTCAGACAACTGTTCAACACCACAGGATTATAGGCGCTCTTCCGCCGTGTAAGTTCCGCCTTGCTTTCCTCCGACACCAAGGGCGACTCAAGCAACCGCTGATAGGGCGTCTTCGGACTCTTTTCATAGATTTTCTTGTAACGGCCATCCTC
>JAISWN010000091.1 GCA_031271075.1 Treponema sp. | reverse complement strand
CAGGAAATGTCCTTCTTCTCCTGGGCAAACCGCTCGTTTTCCTTTTCCTTTTCCTGCCGGTAGTATTCGTAGAGCCGGGCCTTGAGCATGCTCATGGCAATGGCCCGGTTCTTGATCTGGCTCCGCTCGTTCTGGCAGGCCGCCACAATCCCCGTGGGCAGGTGGGTAAAACGGACCGCGCTGTCGGTCTTGTTCACATGCTGGCCCCCGGCGCCCCCGGAACGGTAGGTGTCTACCCGGAGGTCCTCGGGGCGGATCTCCACCTCGATGGAATCGTCGATGACGGGAAACACATAACAGGAGGCGAAGGAAGTATGCCGCCGGGCGTTGGCGTCGAAGGGGGAGATCCGCACCAGCCGGTGCACCCCCGTTTCCCCCTTGAGGTACCCGTAGGCGCAGGCCCCCTCGATCTTGCAGGTGGCCGATTTGATGCCCCCTTCGGCCTCCAGCCTGTCCACCTCTTCCACGGAAAAGCCCCTCCGTTCCGCCCAGCGCAGGTACATCCGGTACAGCATCTGGGACCAGTCACAGGCTTCGGTGCCGCCGGCCCCCGCGTGGACCGTGAGGAAACAGCCGTTCCGGTCCACCTCGCCGCTCATCAACTCCAGCACATTCTGCTTTTCGTATCTGGCGGAAAGGCCGCCCAGGGCCGCTTCGATGCCCGCGGTTTCCGACTCGTCCCCGGCCTCCCGGGCCAGTTCGTAGAGGGTGTCAAGGTCCTCGATTTCGGCCCGGAGCTCGTTCCAGGGCTCATAGCGGTTTTTGAGGGCCTTGAGTTCAGCCATGGCCTTCTCCGCCGCCGCCGTATCGCTCCAGAAATTTTCGGCCCCGGCTCTGGCCTCAATCCCGGCTATTCGTTTGTCAAACCCGGCGTCTTCAAAGACGCCTCCAGGTTTCGTCGATTTTGCCCCGCAATTCCTGTATGGGAGCGCCCAACTCTGATAAAAGCATATGTACCTCTTTCTATTTTACCGCGGCCCGGAGGCCGTTTTGGTTTCTAAACCCTGCGCCGGATGGCGGCGCGGGAAACGGGGGCCGCGTTCCGCCGGACCGGCTGGCTGCCCCGGACCTGGCGGACCGGGGCCGGCTCCGAAGGAGCCGTATTCGCCCCGCGGGCCACCATGCGCCGCCACTTCTTGTCCCGCAGGGTTGTCAGCGCCAGCGTCCCCTCCACGGGGAACTGGAAGATCCGCAGCCGGTCAAAGGCGTCGGTAGCCCGGTCCAGGTCCCGTTTCAGCCGGTTCAGGGTTTCCGGCGACACAAAGGCGGATTCCCAGAGTCCCCGCTGTACCTTGTCGAATCCGTATTGGCCCAGAAGATCCGCCAGTTCTTTGGCCCGTCCTTCCGAACCGGGATCCATGGCAATTGACACAAACATGATTGGTAAAAGAATACAAAAAAATGTCTTCCGTGTAAATGGCCGTTGTTCGAAACGCCGGAAAAACGGTACATTTGCGGGATGGGGGTTACGGTGGAGACAACACAGGCAGCAGCCGAAGGGCAGTTATCACCCCCATGAGTGGTGATATGCGGAACACGAAGAAATTTACCACGAAAATGATGCGCTGAATGTTAAACTGCCGTTGCCGTAACGTGATACCTTGACAAATAAATGTTTGTGGTGTATACTATTTTTCATAGTCATAATATTTCGTGTCTGTCCACAAAGTCGGTTACTTTGCGGACAGACCTTGCATTTTCTCGCCTAAAGGCTGCGAAAATGCGAATTTCAAGGTAGTCTGTCCATAATGTGTCTACATTATGGACAGACTCTAGTTACTTCTACCCTCCTTCCCGGCCGTTCAGACAGCCGTAGTTCCGGGCTGCAAGAGATAAAATCCGGCTTTTGTGAAGAAATCGGAAGACATTCACCGGTTCCTTCCGGGGCCTGGCGGCCTGTTGTATAGGAACCTGTTGTATGGGAAGGCTCTCGTACCGGGTAGAGGCTGAGGCGCTGTATATGACGGTATGGTTCGGCTCTGAAAGAGCTAGCAGTTTGTTGTGCTTCGCACTTAGAATCTCAAAAAATCGCCGATTAGGCGATTTTTTACCCTGCAAACTGCGTCGAATCGAAGGTTCGCAGGAGCCGGATAATCGGGATTTTTGCGGCACAAAGTGGCGCAAAAATCCACAAGTGCAACAGGCTCCTACGTTATACGATGAACATGGGGGGGGGGGGGGGGATAAAACCTAATTCCTTGGCGTATGGGGAATTAAGCTGGGCGGCCGGTAAAAAGGCGCTTTTTCTGGTTTCCACGAATACCAATGTATCCCATAGTTAAAAAAAGGTCAAGTGCTTCGCGTAAATATTCAACCGGATAGGGGAAAGGCCGCTCTTACCACTCCCGGGGCTTGAAGCCTTCCGGGCGGTTGGTTGATTCAAACGGTTTTTTTCGGTATATTTAAATTGGTTCCAGGATCGGTTGGTTTTGGAACCGCCTATCCATAGATTTTCAGGGTTGGGTGAACCGGCGCGGGCTCCTCGGGGCTTCGGGTTGGGTAATTCCCTACCGGCGGTATAGCCCGCTAATCCGCGTTGCGGCTCCGGCCCGGCCGGTATTGAACCGGTGAAATTCCGGCGCCGACGGTATAGTCCGGATGGAAGAAAATCGCGCCGCCCCTCTTGGGGCCGCATATTCTCAAATCAATGCCCTGGATATCTCCGGGGCTTTTTTGTCCCCGCAGATCATTAACGGATCCTCGATACCCTAAGGGCTGAAGGGCGTCCGTCAAGGAGCGTAAAATGAAACGCGGTTCCTTTCTCCTCTCTGTCCTGCTTATGGGTTCTTCCCTGTTTGCCGCCGGCAGAGGGGAAACCAGGGCAAAAACGCCCTCCTCCCTCTCCGTGCTGGTGTACATTACCGGCATGACGGCGGGGAGTCCTTCCTACGAGATGCTGGCCCGGGGGGCGGAAGCCTTTGCCCATTCCCACAGTAACGTTACGGTGAAGGTTTACGAGGCGGGCTTCAACCAGGCCGAGTGGGAAGAACAGCTTACCTCCCTGGTGGCCGGCGGCGGCTACGATATTGTGCTGGGTTCCAATCCTTCGCTTCCGGAGATCTGCGAAAGGGTGGGTAAGAAGTTCCCCAATCAGAAATTTATCATCACCGACGCGGAGCATTCCGGCAACCCCCGGATCAGCACCTACCTCTACAACCAGTACGAACAGTCTTTCTACCTGGGTTACCTTGCGGGACTCGTTACCACCAGTTCCATGCCCAAGGCGAATCAGGCGAAGAAGATCGGTTTTATCGCCGCCCAGGAATACCCCCTGCTCACCAGGCACATTGTTCCCGGTTTCCTGGAAGGCGCCCGCCGGGTAGATCCGGGCATCGAGCTTGACTTCCGGGTAATCGGAAACTGGTTCGATCTGAACAAGGCCGCGGAGCTTGCCTCGGGCATGATCGATTCGGGGGTGGATGTGTTCGCCTCCATCGCCGGCGGCGCGGCTCAGGGGATGATCCGTACCGCGGGACAGCGGGGGGCCTACGTGGTGTTCCACAACACTAACGAATACAGCCTGGCTCCGGGGGTTATTGTGGGCTGCGGCCTGATGGAACAGGAGAAGCTTGTCCGGGAGATCCTTTCCGATGCGCTTGAGGGAAAGCTGCAATACGGCGTTTCCCGAACCGTGGGGCTAAAGGAAGGCTACCTCGGTTTTGCCGCGGATGATCCGGGTTATACCAATTCGCTGCCCCAGGATATCCGGGACAAGTTCAACGCCTTTATGGACGAGCTCCGCGCGGGCCGGGTCTCCTATACCACGCCTCCCCTCAACTGAAGGGATCCGCCGCCATGAACCGGGGGGAGGCAGGGCGGGAAACCGGCCCGGCAAAGCAGGGCGCCGTGCCGCCGCTTGACAGTGTTGCTTTTCTTGACAGCGCCGCCGAACCGGACGTCGTAGTAGAACTGCGCAATATTACCAAGCTGTACCCCGGCTCCCCGCGGCGGGTGAACGATTCGGTAAGCCTCTCCCTCATGCGGGGGGAAATACTCTGCCTGGCCGGGGAAAACGGGGCGGGTAAAACAACCCTGATGAAGATCCTCTGCGGGGTGGAAAGCCCCACCCAGGGAGAGATCCTTCTCCGGGGGCGGCCGGTGAAGATCCCCTCTCCCCTGGAGGCAAACCGTCTGGGGATCGGCATGGTGTACCAGCACTTCATGCTGTTCCCTGAACTTACGGTGGCCCAGAACGTGGTTATGGGGATAGAACCCCGCAAGTGGGGCTTCCTCTACGACCGGAAGAAAGCCGAGGCCCTGGTAAACCGGCTTATAGAGGCCGGCGGTTTTTCAATAGAGGCGGGAAAACCCGTGGCCGCTCTTACGGTGGGACAGATGCAGCAGGTGGAGATCCTCAGGCTGCTCTACCGGAACACGGATATTCTCATCCTGGATGAACCCACAGCGGTACTGGCGGAGCAGGAGATCCTCTCTCTCTTCGGAACCCTCCGGGGCCTTGCCGCCGCGGGCAGATCCCTCATCCTCATCACCCATAAACTGGGGGAAATAAAGGCGGTCTCCCACCGGGTCGCGGTGATGCGGAAGGGCCGGCTTGTCGGCATCCGGGAAACCGGCGGGATAGACGAACCGGATATCTCCCGGATGATGATCGGCGGGGAAGGGGAGGCCGCGCCCGAAGCCTCTGCGGGGCCGGCCGCCGGAACGGCTGACGGAAAAGCCGGAAAAAAATCGTCCCGCGCCGGGCCGGAGCTTATCCGCTTTGAGCATGTCTCGGTAAGACGCCGGGGGCAGAAGCAGCTCCTCCTGGACGACGTTTCCTTTGCCGTACACGCCGGGGAGATCCTGGGTTTCGCCGGGGTAGGCGGCAACGGCCTGGGGGTGCTGGAGGCGGTACTGGGAGGCTTCCTCTCCGCGACGGGGGGAAAGATTTTCCACCGGGGTAGGGATATTACCGGCTTTAACAATACCCGCCTCAGGGAGGAAGGGCTCGCCTACGTTCCCGCGGATCGCCTGCGGGTAGGCAGCGCTCCCGCGGCCGGGATAGACGATAACATCATTATCAACCGCCGGAAGGAATTTTCCCCCTTCGGCTTTTTCGATTCTGCCGCTGTGAGCCGCTTTGCCGGGGATCTTACCCGGCGTTACGGCATCTCCGGCGGCGGGCGGCTTGCCGGTACCCTTTCGGGAGGGAATGTCCAGAAGATGATCCTGGCCCGGGAGATCGACAGCTTCAGGGATTATATCGTCTTTTCCGAACCTACCTGGGGCCTGGATATCGCCGCCGGCGCTTACCTGCACCGGGAGATCCGTTCCCTCCGGAACCGGGGCGCCGCAGTTATCCTTATCTCTACCAATCTTGACGAGATCCTCGCCCTAGCGGACCGGATCATCGTCTTCTACCGGGGAAGGATCGGCGCGGAACTGGGAGACACAAGGATCCCGAACATCAAGGAAAAGATCGGCGCGGCCATGCTGGGATCCTTCACACCGGGCTAAAGGAAACGGTACTGCCGGGTTAATAGCCCTGATCCTCTCGATAGCATCAATGCCGGCGGTTTTTTCCACCTACCCGCTTATGATACGGCGTAATTTGGGAGCTGTCAAGGAATCGCATTGCATCAAAATTAATCTAGCCGAAAAGGGGCCGGTTCCTCACAACTAAAACCTAGCCGAAATCAGACCGCTTCGGCCTGATCAACCCCCGGACCGGAGGCCTGTTTCTCTTTG
>JAISWN010000059.1 GCA_031271075.1 Treponema sp. | reverse complement strand
GTTTCCCCCGAGGGGATAAGCTCGTCGGTGGTGGTTACCGGATCGGTGATAAAGGACACGATCTTCAAAAGCAGGTTCTCCCCCAGGGCCTCCATGTCCGGCCAGTCGGTAATGTTGGGGCCGTAGACCAACTCCGCCTTCCTGTCCGGTTTCCCGGCGGCGCTGTATACCCGGGTCTCGTAGACTTTTGGGTCGTAGCGGTAGGCTGCCCCGGGCTCCTCGAAGCCCGCCAGGTTCTCCGCGGAACTGAGAAAGCCGCCGTTCAGGGCGGTGGCGGCGATGCTCCGGGCGTCCATCAGGGCTACCGAGGCGATCTGCCCGTTGGAAGGCTTGCTTCCCTCCCGGTTGGGAAAATTCCGGGTACTGTGCCGGATGGAGAGGCCCTTGTTGGCGGGCACATCCCCCGCGCCGAAACAGGGGCCGCAGAAGGCGGTACGGATCACCGCGCCGGCGGCGATAAGTTCCGCCACGGCGCCGTTCCGGGCAAGTTCCAGCATCACCGGCTGGCTGCCGGGGTACACGGAAAGGGAGAAGGCCCCGGCGTCTATGCCGACGGCCTTCAGGTTCCGGCGGGAGAGAATGGCCGATGCCGCCATGATATTGTCGAAAGTTCCCCCGGCGCAGCCCGCTATGATCCCCTGATCCACCCGGATGCGGCCCTTCCCCAGGATCTTGTCCCGGAGCCTGAGGGATACCCGGAGTTTTCCTGAAGCCTGGGGTTCCTCCAGGATTCCGGCGGCCTCCTTTTCCACTTGGGCGAAGATATCTTCCCCGTTGGCAAGGACCTGGTCGATGGTAAACACGTTGCTGGGGTGAAAGGGCAGGGCTATCATGGGCTTTACCGCGGAAAGATCGATCCTGATAAGCCCGTCGTAGTAGGCAACGCTTTCGGGGCTCAGTTGGCGGTAATCCTCCGGCCTGCCGTGGAGGCTCAGGAAGTCCCGCGCCGCCTCATCGGTTTCCCAGATGGTGGACCAGCAGGTGGTCTCGGTGCTCATGACGTCGATACCTGCCCGAAAGTCCATGGGGAGGGAACCGATCCCCGGCCCGGCAAATTCCAGGACCGCGTTCTTCACGAAGCCCTTTTTGAACACCGCGCCGACAAGCTCCAGGGCCACATCCTGGGGCCCCACCCCCGGCCGGGGTTTCCCCTCCAGGTACACCAGGATCACCCGGGGGTAGGCGATGTTGTAGCTCTCCTTGAGGAGCTGCTTTACCAGCTCCCCGCCGCCCTCCCCTACCCCCATGGTTCCCAGGCAGCCGTAGCGGGTATGACTGTCGCTCCCCAGGATCATCTTGCCGCAGCCCGCGGCAGCCTCCCGCACAAAGGAGTGGATCACCGCCAGGTGGGGGGGCACGAAGACCCCGCCGTATCTTTTCGCCGCCGAAAGGCCGAAGGCATGGTCATCCCCGTTGATGGTACCCCCCACGGCGCAGAGGGAGTTGTGGCAGTTGGTAAGGTAGTAGGGGATGGGAAAACTATCCAAGCCGCTTACCTTGGCGGTCTGTATGATGTTGACAAAGGTAATGTCATGGGAAGCCATGGCGTCGAAGGAAAGGGCAAGCGGGGAACCGGGGCCTATGTCCCCCTTCCCCCGGTGGTGGGCGGCAAGGATACGGTGGCTTATGGTTCCCCGCCGGGCGGCGATCCGGTCCCCTTCCCTGTCCGCGGCGGCCGGCCCCGGCGCTCCGGACAGTTTCTTGTTCAAGAGGCCGGCGTTTTCCTCCCCGTCAATTACCGGTTCCCGGCCCTTAAACAGCCAGATCCCCTTATCAATCAGTTCTATCATCCCTGAAACCCCGTATATAAAAGCTGGAGTTTAATATACGAAATTCCCGTTTTTTTTGACACCCGGATTCAACTGGCAAGTGCAACACCGCCGCTTCATGTTGTATGGCGCCTGTATCTACGGAAGCCTCGAAGGCAGACCGGGAAATTGTAGTTTGAGCATTTTTTCGTCCGGCACGAATCAACTGGTAAAGAATGTGCGCCTTGGTATAGATCAGTGGCCCCTCTGCGCTTTAAGTTTTTCTCCCCAAAAGCTCTATCCGCGATTTAACATACTCCCAGCGATCCCGGTTCAGCACGGCCCGGCGGAAAAGGGTACCGGGAATCCCCTCCAGTTCGTAGGAGCCCCGGCTGACAAACTTTTTCCCCGATCCTTCGGTGAACCAGTACACCAGGGATATCTGATCCTTGTCCAACTCTATGGCGTTGATCCCCTTCTTCCCGATGGCCGAACCGGAATTGAAAAGGCAGGGTACGGGAAGCTCGTCCCCGTAAAGGCTCTGGCGCAGCACATCCCGCCGCTCCGCCCGCCGGAGCTTTCCCAGATCCAGCCGCAGGGCGTTTACCTCCGCGGCGATCCGTTCCCTGTCCGCACCCTCCGCCGCGGGGTAATCCCGGCAGAGCCGTTCTATCTCGAACTTGATGTAATCGAAACGGCCCAGGGACTCGAAAAGGGCCCGGTGGGTATGGCCGATGATGGAGATGCAGTTGTTTTTCAGGGAAAAGGCGTAGGCTTTCTTCTCCACCGAAAAACGCCGGTAGGGGCTGCGGGCCGCGGAGATATTCCTGATGCCCATGGGCTTAAGGACATAGCGGAGGCTTGCCCCGATAAACCGGTTATAGTCGGTATACACCCTTGAGGGCTGGTGTCCGTGGTACACGTATACCGGAATCCGGCCCGTCTCTATCCGTACCGCGTCGTACAGGGGATAGGGGTAGTTTTTTTCAAAAAGCAGGGCCCCGTCGTGGTTGCCCAGAGTCTTGAAGAGCCGCTTCTCCGCGGCAAAGAGATCGAAGACCCGGTAGAGCCGGGGCCAGCGTTCCCGGATATGCTCCAGGGAATAACGCTGAAGCTCCTCAATGTCACCGTTAAGCACCAGATACCAGCCGCCCCGGAGGTAGTATTTTTCCAGAAGTTCAATGAGAAGTTCCCCGTTTTGGGCAAGATCATCGGCCCGGCCTATCCCCATGTGGAAATCGCTTGCCACCAGGACTTTGCCGCCCTTGGAAACATCCAGTACCGCGTCGGGGTTGAAATGGGGGCTCAAAATGTCCTGAAAAAAACCCGTTTCCACGCCGTCTTTCATTTACATGAGTTTAGCTTTTTCAAAGGGACGGAAGCAATACACGTCATAATCACCCTTGCATCCGGGTAAAACGCAGGCTCAGGGTTCCCGAAACACCCGTATCCCCCTTTGTCAGACGCAGCCGGTAAAGCGAATCCTTCCTCCAGTCGCCGCGGATCTTCGCATCCTTCAGGGCTATTTCTTCCACCTCCGTTTTAAAACCCGGCCCGTACTCCATCCACACCTTCCTGCTCAGGAGAGCCCGCCCTTCGGCCAACTCGGGCCTTTCGTGGCAGAGAAAATTCAAGGCCAGCGGCGCCTTCAGCTCCTTTAGGCGGTAAGTGTCCTCCACGAGGAGGCTTTCCCCGTGCCTGAAGGTAAAGGCCCGCGTGTAAGTCTCTATCCCCGCCTCCCTGGGGTAGGCCCCGGCGATGTCCATGGAAAGGCTGGTTTTCCCGCCTGCCTTACCGGTTTTGGCTCCCCTCTTGAATTTTACCTTTTTGGCCCGGTATTCCGCCCCCGGAAGCTGATCCATCCCGTTGATGGCCGGCGTGTTGTGGTAGCAGGACCGCATGGTCCAAATGGTGTACCGCTTCTCGTTAAACGTAAACTTCGTGTAGGTTTCCACCCCCGCATCCACCAGCACGGGAACACTGTCGCAGTAGACCAGGAAATTCCCAATGTCGTTGTGGTTGTGGCTTTCCCCGTTGGTTCCTCCCTTGGCGGAGAAGAAGAGGCCCTCCAGGCTGTCGGCCTTGTCCCGGGCGCAGAGCACCTGGATTCCCCCGAACCAACTGAACTCCGGGGCGCGGAAGGCCCGATCTTCCTCCGGAGGGGAGGGGTAAAAAATGTTGGCAAGCTGGCGGTACAGGTTCCAGGCTCCTCCCGAAAGCTTCGAGCCCTTCCCGGAGTCGCCGTGGCCGCTTTTCCGAAGATAGGCCAGCATGCCCAGGAGAGATTCGTCTCCGGTGCGCCTCCCCGTCCGTTCAAGCAGATCCACGGGAATGGAGACCGAGGGCGGGGCGTCGGCGTAGTTCACGTAGTAATCCTGCCCGATGTAGACTTTGGAGATATAAGAGGCCATGTTTCGGATCTTATCGGAACGGTAAAGGTAATCCACATGGGTAACCTGGCCCAGCTCCTCAATAAAGTCCAAAAGGGAAGCCCCGGCCACCCCGAAGTAACTGGGCCCCTCATCGCAGCCCCCGTCCCCGGCGTAAAAGTGGAGGAAGCGGTTGACACTGCGGATCGTCTTGGACGCTCCCCGGGCATAATCTTTGAAGGTTCCGGCAAAGACCAGGTAACACACCAGCAGGTTGGAGTTGATCCAGGGGTTCCAGTTGTTTACCGGTTTATCGTGATCCAGGCCCATCCACGCAAAATCGTCGCGGGCCAGGTAGGGGCCAAGGATACGGCGTTCAAGCTCCAGTTCCACGCGCCGCTTTACCAGCGGGGAAAGGGCCCCTATGGCATTCCCCAGGAAATAGTATACCCAGGAAAGAAGGGCGCCCGTCTCGGCGGCAAAGAGGTCGATGTAGATATCCCCGGCAAGATCCGGCAGCTCTTTAAGGGGCGAGGGGCTTGATTTGCCCGGCTCGCTGCGGTCATGGTTGATGTGGGCGGGGACTACCCAGGAGGTTTCCTCGCAGATAAGCCAGATCCCGTTGATAATATCGTCCAGGTACTCCCCCCTCCCCTCGATACATTCCCCCAGGGTCAGGTAAAAAAGATCCCTGCGCCGCTGGAAACAGCGGCTCTCGTAGCGGCTCCGGTTGCCGTTGCGGTAGAAATCCAGATAAAGAACCGCCGGAAGGCTCTGCCATTCCTTGCCCCTGAGTTTCCGCGCCTCTTCAAGACAGCGCCGCTTTGTATCCTCCGAAAGGGCTTCCCAGCCTTTCCTATCCCCGTAACGGGGAAAAGGCTCAAATTTCCGCTTCATGGGGTTCCTCCTCAAAGTATCCGGGATGGGGCTTTTTAGAAATCCGGCGTTTTGAAAAGGCCTTTATGAATTCCGGAAAGCCCGGCCAGGGTTTGCGGGAACCCCGGACAAGTTTCATTATATATTACTTCATATATTATTTCCGGGCGGAATATGTTATACTGGGGTTCCTACAAAAAGGAGGTAACTATTCAGTCGCCTGCGGGGGATAGCGGAAATCGGCGGAATGAAGGGGCTTTTAGCCCCGAAATGAGCCGATTGAGAGCGGAAGGGGGCGGTAGCCCCCTTCGTTAAAGCACTGG
>JAISWN010000036.1 GCA_031271075.1 Treponema sp. | reverse complement strand
GTTTCGAAGAGGCCGCCGCCGAGTGCCGCCGGATCATTGAACAGTTTGAAAGCCGGCCTTTGACGGCCCGGAACGCGAAGATCCTCGCCATGATCGCTGTCTGCCAGGGCAGCCTTGCCATCTTTACCTGCCGGCTTACTGGGAACTACCGCTTCCTCCCCATTTTCGAGAAGGTTCTTTATTATTACGAGAAACATCCTTTCCGGGTGGAAGAGGCCCTTACCAAATGCGGCCTCCCCGCCTACATCTGCCAGGTACAGTACCCCGCGGAAAAGGGCCTGTTTGAATCCGCCATCCGGAAGCTGGCCGCCGTTGAGACTTGCGTCTCCAAGGTACTCAGCGGCTTTCTCAGCGGAGCCAGTTCCCTGGCATGGAGTGAGTTATACTACTTCAGGGGGGACATTGACGCCGCTGAAAAACACGCCAGGCAGGCGGTGTTCCAGGCCCGGAAGTACCGTCAGCATGAAACGGAAAACCGGGGCTTGTTCTTCCTGCTCCGTATCAGTATCCATACGGGGGATCGGGAAGAGATAGAAAATCTTTTCCGCCAGTTGGAGAACCAGATTAAAAGGGACGACTACTTCAGCCGTTTCATCCTCTACGATATTGTCTCCGGCTGGTTTTACGCCCAGACCGGCAATACCGGCCGGATGGCCCCCTGGCTGAGAAACAGCTTTGAGAAAAGCGAACTGAGCGATCTGTTCCGGCCCTTTGAGGTCCTGGTAAAGGCAAAATGCGCTTATGCGGAGAAACGCTGCGACGCGGCGATACAAATTCTGGAAACTCAAGACGACCCCGGAGGGCTCGAAAGTTTCTATTTTGGAAAACTTGAAATGACACTGTTAAAATCGGCGGCCCGGTACCGCCTGGGGAATACCCATACAGCTTTGGTGGATCTGGAGGAAGCCTACAGGATAGCTTCTCCCCAATCCTTCGATATGCCTTTCATCGAACTGGGTGAGGATATGTACCTGCTGGCAGGCGCGGCCCTTTCCAGCGAAAAGATTTCCGTGCCTTCCGAATGGCTTGAAAAAATCCGCAACAGGGCTTCGGCCTACGGAAAAGGGCTGAATATTTTGGCCGAATCATTACGGCAGCCGGGCAGGGATCCGGCTTTTGAACAGGATCCGCCTGAAAACCCGCAGATCCCTGTTCTGCGCCGGCGGGAAGCGGCGGTGCTGGAGGCCCTTTCCCAGGGTTTTACCCGGGAAGAGATCGCCCGGAAGGAACAAATTTCTCTCAACGCGGTAAAGGAAAACATCAAAAATCTCTACGAAAAACTTGGCGCCCTTAACCGGGCGGATGCTATACGGATCGCCAATTCCATGGGACTTTTAAGAAAATTCGAAAAATCCCGCCATTAGGGTGTATTTCGTTTCAAATGAAACCATAAACTCTTATGATGAGGAAGCTGTAAAATGTCGAATATCTATAGTTCCAGGGAAGGCATGTCCTCCCTTCGTATGTCAAGCCACCAGCGGACCGGGCGGCTTTACTCCAGAACCCGCAGAATTCTCGTGGCCTATGAACGGGCGGCCGGATGTTCCGTTTCCATAGTGGATGAGCATAACAAATTCGCGGATACAAGCACCTATGAGCAGAAGCTCCCCTTCTGCCGTCTCTGCAAAAAACACCGGTGGAACTCCATGGAGAAAGGCGGCGAATATCCCTGCGTTGCTATGCACCAAAGGGGCATTGAAGAATCCTGCCGGCTCGGCGGTTCCTACATCTACATGTGCGAACTTGGTTTCGTGTTCTGGACCAGCCCGCTTTATACGGGCGGCCGTTACGTGGGAGCCCTTATCGCGGGAAACAGCCTGGGGATAAAAAAAGAAGAGGCCCTTGCGCGCATTCAGGAATGTTACGGAAACAGTCTTTCGGTTGAACAGATCCGGCAGCACCTGGCGCTGATCTCCGAAAGAAACTACGAGGAAACAAAGGCCCTGGTACAGATGATGCTTATCTGCGCGCGGCAAATATCGGACGGCGGGACAGGGCAGGACTACGGCGAAACCCGGAGAAGATCCGCGGAAAAGATGGCGCAGGCCGGGGTAAACCAGGGGGAAAGGACGGCGCCCCGCGAAACCCTCCAGGCTTGGCCTGCGCAGGAACCCTGCGCCAAGGTTTCCGGCACAATTCCGCCGTATCCCGCTTCGCCGGACAGGGCCTCAGAAACCCCGCCCGTTTCCGGCGACGCGCCGGGCATCCTGGAAGTGGAGCGGCGGCTTCTGGCGGCGCTCCGCCGTGGCGACAGCGCCGCCGCCAGCAAAACTCTCGATAGTATCCTTGCGATATTTTTAGCCATGAGTCCGGGGGATTTTGAATTCTTCCAGTTCCGGGCTATAGAGTTGATAGTGTTTCTTTCCCGGTCCGTTCCGGGCGATAATCAGGCGGACGATACGGTATTGGAAGCGAATAACCGTTACCTAAAAAAAATCGCGGAATCGGCCGGCGTGGGCGAACTGACGGAACGGCTGCACATTATTGTTGACCGCATGGCGGGAAAAATATTTTCCTTCCAGGGTATCCGCCACGCCTCCGCGTTGCGGAAGGCCGAAGGGTTTATCCGGGAGAACTACACCCGCAAATTAAGCCTGGAGGAAATCGCCGGGGTATCGGGGCTTTCCGCCCCCTACTTCAGCACCATCTTCCGGGAGGAGATGGGGGAAAACCTTTCCGCCTATCTCAACCGGCTGCGGGTGGAAAAAGCAGCCGGGCTGTTGACGGAGAGCAAGGCGGCGCTGAATGAAATAGCCGAAGCCTGCGGTTTTGAGGATCAGAGCTGGTTTTCAAAAATATTTAAAAATTACATGGGAATAAGTCCCGGCAGATACCGTGAACAGGGAGGGGCAAACCCTGAACATTACGCAAGGTAAGTACCGGGAACCCCGGCGGCATTGTTGCTGAAAACTTTTAATGCCCTGGGGGAGGGAGGCAGAGTTATGGAAAAGAGATATAACCCGCAAAACAACAGCGGACAAATGAACCTGAAGGAACTGGCCAATCCGGTACTTCGTGAGGCTTGCAAAGTTCTTGGCACCTATTCCAAAGCAACCGGAGCCTTCGCCTGTGTCTACGATCAGGATTATTTGCCGATACCGGTATCCTCAGCCGGCCAGGGCGCCGCCGGCCAGGACACGGCGGAACCGTTCAACAAGGTTTCCGGCGCCGGGGGCCCCGAATTCAGCATGGAAGACGACGATCCGCCGGGGGCTTTTTTAAAAAAAAACCGGGGCGTTTTCAGCAGGAGGAATCCCTGCTTTTACTGCATAAAACACCACGCCGGAATTGAGCCAAAAACAATAGAGGACCTGGCCGCTTCCCCCTGCAGCGAGATCCACCAGGACGCGATAAAGGAATCCTACCGTTACGGGGGCTGCTATATCTACCGTTGTGAAGCGGGCTTCAAGCTCTGGACCAGCCCCATTTATTTTCAGGGGCACTTCGTCGGCGGCCTCCTTGGTTCGGGATTCCGGGAAGAGGAGGAGGAAAACCAACCCCAAAAAACCCTCTGCTACCCCGGGGGCAGTGAAATTACCGATCAGGAATTTATCCACCGGATTCATAGTTTTCCTACAGCCCCGGAGGACAAGATCCGCGCCCTGGCGGAACTGATGCTCATCTGCGCCGAATCCCTCTCCTCGGAAAACGATGATTATTATGAAACCATAAAGCGCCGGTCGGAACAGCAGAGCCGGCTTATGGCAAGCGTTCAGGAACTCAGAAAAAAACAGGAGAACGGAACCGTGGTTCCCGGTTATCCCCTGGACAAGGAACGGATGCTCCTTACCGCCCTCAGACGGGGGGACACGGAAACGGGGAAGGCCATTCTCAACGACATTCTGGCGGTGCTTCTGTTTTCAAGCCCGGATCAGTTTAAATACATCCAGTTCCGCGCCATAGAACTGGCGGTACTGCTTTCCAGAACCGCCTTTACCCCGGGGAACCCCGATAAGGCTATCCTGGAATCCAACAACGGTTATATCAAATCGATCCAGGAATCCAAAACCATTGAGGAACTTACCGACATGCTGAACATTACCGTGGAACGCATGGCGGAGCATATCTTTTCCTTCCAGGAGATCCGCCACGCGGCGGCCCTGCGGAAAGCGGAACGGCATATTCAGGAAAACTACAGCCGCAAGATAAGCCTCCAGGAAATCGCCAAGGTATCCGGGCTTTCCGCCCCCTACTTCAGCACCATCTTTAAGGAGGAGCGGGGGGAAAACCTTTCCACCTACCTTAACCGCCTGCGGATAGAAAAGGCGAGCCGCCTGCTCTTAAAGACCGATATGCCCCTGAGCGACATTGCCAGGGCCTGCGGCTTTGAGGATCAAAGCTGGTTTTCCAGGATGTTTAAAAGCTACACCGGCTTAAGCCCGGGAAAATACCGGGGGCAGCACGGCGGCCCGGTGACGGAAATATCGGACAGCAACTTTTCCGAGGATTGCCGGGACAATATTATAAAGGGGAAGTCTAATCCCGGGGATTCGATGCAAGCCTGATGGGAGGGCTGTCGGGGCTTTTGCGGGAAAAAGCGCAGGCCCGCCGGGCCGCGTCTTCCGGCAGGGTAGCGAAGGCACAGTAATCCCTCATCTCAATGTCGTCCACCAGGCGGCCCGGAACATTTCCGGCCCGGCCTAAAAGTTCCGCCACATCCCGGGCAGAAGCGCCGTGCCGCCGGCCCAGCCCCACATAAACCCGTCCCCCGCCGGCAAAATCTCCCTCCCGGCCCGCCTTTCCCTGGGAGGGGCGAAAACCGCGGCCCGGCCGCCTTTCGGCCTTGACGGAACCGGCGTACTCTGTCCGGCCGCCCCCGGAGAAACGGTGGCCCGAGACAAAGTGGCCCCGCCCTCCCCGCCGGCCCTC
>JAISWN010000388.1 GCA_031271075.1 Treponema sp. | reverse complement strand
AACTGAAAACCATCATTGACGTTATGCCGGAACGGAGTCTTTACGCATTAAAACCGCTTTTGTCGGTACTTTCCATCGAGCCGGTTATTATCGAAACCGACTTGACCGCAGAGGAGAAGACAATTATAGCCGCAGGGGAGAAGGAATTTGCCGAACACCCGGAAACCTTCACACGGCTACAGGATATATAATCAGGAACCCAGAAAAGGGGAAGCAATGACCGCCGCGCAATGGGAATCCTGGACAGAACGGATCGCCATAATGGAGTATGAAGACGGGCTAGACCGGAAAGCCGCGACCCTGGCCGCTTTTTCCTTGTACTTCCCCGGAGACTACCAGGCAATGAATGAAGGAAACCGCCGCAGGGACGGAGGAGGGAGATGCCGCCCTTTATGAATTCCTGGACGGACTTATAGCAAAGCCGGAAACGGCCATAGAAGGGGCTACAATGACCGCAGAAATGAAAAAGGCAAAAAAAAACACACGGCAACACGCCGGAAAGTCCGCCTATAGCCCGCTATGAAGGGATAGAAGCCTTTCAATACTTGACCACCCACGACGTACCCATAAAAGACTTTTACAAGCCGGGCGCGGATGCAGACGCAGAGACTTACAGCACGGCAACGCCGATAGAGCAGGGCAAGCGTTACAAGGCGTATATCCGGGGCCGCTTCCTTTGCCTTGATCTTGACCGGGGACACAAAGACGGAGGGGACGGAGTAGCGAACCTCTACCAGCAACTTGAAAGCATGGGGAAGCCCCGCGCCTTACTCCCCGCCTAAATGAATATGAGAAAATTTTACCACGGAATTTTTCACGCCGGTGCCCTGACCGCAAAGGTTTTTACCTCCCCCGCGGCTATCACCCCGGCCGCCGCGCCTAACCGCTTCCTCCCGTAGCGCCGCGGCTTTTCCATCCGCGCCGCGTGATCCGGCAGGCCATGGCGGGTCAGGGTCGTATCCCCGTTTTCCGGCGGCAGATCCGCCTCCGCCACGTACCGGCCCCGGGAATCGGTGTGGCGCACATTGTGGGCCACCTTACCGAAGACGCAGCCCGGCTTGTTGAACTTCCGGGCCGTTTCCTTCAGCTTGAATAAGTCGGCCCGATTTATTAAAGTGTAATTTATTCGTGCTGGGGGGTTGGACTTGCTCCGCAATTCCGCTTATACTCCGCCGAACCTCGGGTTTGACCTCAGGGCGTGGTTGTTGATTCCAAATATTGGTTTTGGATGGTTGTTTCGGGTTGCATGGTTATGGAAATTAAGAGTTTTGAAATCAAGGGTTAATGGAGTTTTCTGATGACTATTGTACTGTTAGTCTTTTTTGTGATTGTCGCTGTCCTGCTTGTCCTCCTGGTGTTGGTTCAAAATGAGGAAGGGGACAGCCTGGGGGGGATTTTCGCCGGGGGCAGCGGTTCCGCATTCGGTTCCCGTTCGGGCAACGTGTTAACCCGGGCAACTACCACCCTGGGCGCCCTGTTTCTGGTTCTGAGCCTGGGGCTTGCCCTGTTAAACCGGAGCCCCGGCGATGCCGGGGTAGAGGCTGCCGGCCGCCGCCAGTCCGCCGGCGCCGCGGAGAGTAACTGGGTGGACGCGGAACTGGAAGCCAGGAACAATCCGGCGGATCAGGTTTTTATCGAACCTTCATCGGTCGAACCCTCACCGGTAGAGCCTCCCGTGGCGGAACCCTCGCCGGTAGAGCCTCCCGTGGCGGAGCCTTCGCCGGTGGAGCCTCCTGTGGCGGAGCCTTCGCCGGTAGAGCCTCCCGTGGCGGAGCCTTCGCCGGTGGAACCTCCCGTGGCGGAACCCTCGCCGGTGGAGCCTCCCGTGGAAGCGGAAGCGGATACGGAAGCGGCAGTCTCCCAATAGGCCGGGGAGGGTATGGGAATGTTCCTGCACGATGTGTTTCCCGCGAAACTTATCAAGATAGATTTGGAAGCCGAGGACAAGGAAGAAGCCTTTGAGGAAATGGTCGATCATTTCTGCCAGGTGGAGCGGAGCAACGCCAGAGAGGAAATTCTCGAAGCCCTGCGGGAACGGGAGGCGAAGATGTCCACCGGCATCCATAAGGGGATAGCGGTTCCCCACGGCAAGATCAAGGCCATAGACCAGGTCTACGGGGTTCTGGGTGTTTCCCGGAAGGGGATAGACTACGACGCCCTGGACGGGGAGCCGGTGTACCTGCTCTTCATGATCCTTGCGCCCCCGGGCGACTCGGAGAAACACCTGCGGATCCTCAAGCGGCTGGCGGAACTGCTGGAAAACCCCCAGTTTTACATGGAACTGCTTTCCCAGAAGGAACCCCAGGGAGCCTATGGGGTAATCTGCAAATACGAAGACATCTTTAAGTCAGAGGAATAGGATAGAACGGCATGGCGGACGGGATTCCTGATGAGAGTGGAACCGGTTTGCCGGTTGCCGGCTCGGCTGATGAAAACGTGCTTGGGCATCTTCTCAAGATCGAGGCGGAGGCTTCCGCTCTGGTGGACGATGCCCAGGCTGAAGCCGACCGCCGGGTGGCGGAAGCTGAAAAGCGGAATCGTTCCCGTTACGATGAGGAATACAGCCGCCGCGCGGCGGAACTGGACGCCGCTTACAGCGGGGAAATAGACCTGATCAAAGCCGGTTACCGGAACCGGATTGAGGAATACCGGAAGGGCCTTGACGCGCTGTCGGCGGATCAGGGCCGTTTTTCAGCTCTGCTGGACAAGTTTTTGGCGGACTTGTCTTCTCGGGGGCGCTAGATGCCGGGGGCGGGGGAACGGGCTTACGCTTATGCCAAGGCTTGCGGGATCGTGGGGAAATCCTTTGTGGGGAAGCGGATTCCTGCCCTGGGATCGGCCGGCAGGCTGGCCGCGCTGGATCGGCTGGTGTTTCCCAAGGGAGGGCGGGAGCTTCCCGAACGGGAACTTCTCCACGATCTGGAGAGGCGGATCACCGGCCGGGCGGTTTCCCAGATCATGTCGATAGTCTCCTCCTTTTCCAATCCTCCGGAATTTTTGACTCTCCTGGCGCGGGGCCGGGAGTACGGCGATCTTAAATCCAGCCTGAACGCCCTGGTAAGCGGGGAAAGTTCCTTCAGGGACTGGACCGATATCGGCGCCCTGGGGACAGTACATTTCGCCGCTTTTCCCGATCTTCCCGCCATGCTTAAGGGTACGGAGTTTGGCTTCCTCCTGGACAAGGAGATGAACCTGGTCCGGGGAGGGGACGCCGTGGCCGCCCAGACTGCTTTGGACAAGCACTACTACCTTTCCCTCTGGAAGGCCCTGAAAAAACTTCCCAAAAGAGACCGGGCCTCCTCGGAAAAGATCCTCTCCGAGGAAATTTCCCTCCGAAACGCCGTCTGGGTACTGCGGCTGCGGACCTACTACGGCATGAACGCCGAAGACGCGGCCTGCCATTTGATGGATATTAAGGGCCGGCAGGGCGGAAGATCCGCCCCTTCCTCCGCCAATTCCCTGGCCGCCGACGCCATGGCCGCGCTGGATCTGCCCCTGGATACCCGTTCCGCCTGGTCGGACTGGAAACGGGAGCGGTTCCTCAACCCCGAAAGACCCGGGGAGCCCTGGCGGGCAAACCCCCGGTATTTTCAAAACGCCGCCGGCGCCTATCTCTACCGGCTTGCCTTCCGCTCTTTCAGGCTTAAACCCTTTTCTCTGGATGTGGTCTTTTGTTTTATCCGCCTCAAGCAGTTTGAGGAGGATCTCCTTACCAGCGTGGCCGAGGGCCTGGGCCTGGGGATGTCCAGTCAGGACGTGTTTGCCCTCCTGGAGGTGGAAGCATGATTCGTCCCCGGAAGATGAAACATATTGAACTTACCGTCCTTACCCGGGATGTGGACCAGGTGATCGAGTACCTGGGCCGCCGGGGGATCATGCATTTTTCCGAATCTCCGGGAAACGCCGGGGCCGGGCTGGCCCCGCCGCCGCCGGATAGATCCCTTGCGGGGGCCGGTTTTGGACTGAGGGGCGGCGCGCCTGAGCCCTCCCTTTCGGAGGGCCGGGTTTTCGGGGGTTTCCCGGGCCGTCTTGATACGCCTTCGGTCAGCGTCCACGGCCTGAACGAGGCGGCTTATGCCCATATCCGGGATAACCTGGAAAAGCTCAGTTCCGGGGCCTCTTTCCTGGGGCTGGAACTTCCCGAGGAGCCTGGGGAAGATATCCGGTTTCCGGGGGAAACCGAAGAAGTCTTAACCGACAAGCTTCACGCGGCGGTAAGCGCCCTGAAAGACCGGGAAAACGAGGCGGAACAGGAGAAGCGCCGGGTGGAGGAGACTCTGAACGAGGCACGGGCCTTTGCCAACTTAAACGCCCCCTTCGCCGATCTGGATCAGCTTTCCTACCTTGCCCTGAGGGTGGGCCACCTGGATCCCCATGCCCAGGAGAGCATCAGGCAGCGCCTGGCGGATAGGGCGGTTATCATCCGCCTGGGAGACGAGGGGGACCGGATCCTGGCCGCCGCTTCCCGGAAAGGCCGTTTTGCCCTGGATTCTGAATTGAAGAAGGCGGGTTTTATACCCATTGTCATTCCCGAAGACTACCAGGGAATACCCGCCGAACTCCTCTCCGGCCTTGAGGGGCGGCTTAAAACCGCGAAAGCGGAACTGGACAAGATACGGAAAGACAAGGAGGCCCTGAAAGGGGAGACCGCCGCCTCTTTCGCGGGGCTTACCGCGGGTTTCCTCATGGCCGCCGCCACGGAGCGGCTCAAATCCCGGCTGATGGCTACCCGCAGCATCTACATCCTCTCCGGCTGGGTTCCCCAGGACGCCCTGCTCCGCCTGGTGGAGGATCTGTCGAAATTGACGGAGGGGCGGATTGCCGTCCGCTCTTACAGCCCCGAGGAGATGCCCGGCGTTGTTGAGGGCAGGGAGAAGGTGCCCGTATCCCTAAAGCACGGGGCCTTTGTAAAGGGTTTCGAGGGGGTGGTGTTTTCCTACGGGGCTCCCCTTTACGGAACCCTGGATCCCACTCCCCTGGTGGCCTTCTTTTTCACGATCCTCTTCGGGATCATGTTCGGCGACGTGGGCCAGGGCCTGGTGTTGCTCCTGGCGGGGATTGCCGTGGGGCGGCGGGGGTTTAAAGCGGCCAAGGGCTTCCGATCCTATTCCACCCCCCTCGTGGCGGTGGGCCTTTCCTCTATGGTGATGGGTTTCCTTAACGGGGAATTTTTTACCAACGAGGAGATCCTCAGGGGCCCTACCAGGGCGCTGCTGGGTCTCTTTATGAGCGATCCGCCGGAACGGATCCTCCACCTGATGCCCGAAAAGGGCAACGTGGAGAAGCTGCTTTACTTTTTCGGTTTTACCATCGCCGTGGGGGTGCTGCTGAATTCCGCCGGGCTTGTGGTGAACATCATAAACAAGTGCATAGCCAGAAAGTACGAGGCGGCATTCTTCGCCAAGACGGGGCTGGCGGGGCTCCTTTTTTTCTGGTACGCCGTCTTTATCGCCCTCCGCTGCCTGGCCGGCGGCAGTTTTGCCTGGTTCGACTTCCCGGGGCTCATCGTACCGGTTCTGGGGATCTTTTTCGGCCCGGCCATCTGGCGGATCATCAGCGGCGAGCGGCCTATTCTGGCCGAGGGTTTTATGCCTTTCGTCATGGAAGGCTTCGTGGAGATCCTGGAAACCCTTTCCACCTACATTTCCAATACCGTCAGTTTCCTCCGGGTTGGGGCCTTCGCCCTTTCCCACGCGGTGCTTTCGTTCATCGTGTTTACCCTTTCGGGTATGGTGGGCCGGGCGGCTGCGGGGCCGGTGTTCGCCCTGGTGGTAATTATCCTGGGGAACGCCCTTATCATCGTATTGGAGGGGATGATCGTGGCCATCCAGGTGGTACGGCTCCAGTACTACGAATTCTTCAGCAAGTTTTTTACCGAAACCGGCGTGGCCTTTACCCCCTTCCGGTTCCGTAAGGAAGCGCGGGGTTAATGGACTTGTGAGACAGCCCGGTTGTTTTTTTAAGTGTTTGTTGGCGAACCTTCGGTTCGAAACTTTAATAGAGTTGTTCGGAAACTTCAGTTTCCGAACAAATTCCGCTGAAAACAGCAAAATGCAGGGCATTTTGCAGGACTTGTTCGAGAACCAACCGGGTTCTCGAACAAGTCTAATG
>JAISWN010000374.1 GCA_031271075.1 Treponema sp. | reverse complement strand
GATTCAACCAGGTCATGCTCGTTCATGCCGATGCCGTTATCCGAAACGGAAAGGGTGGCCGAATCCTGCTTCTCCGGATCCTTGCTGAAGCTGATGTCTATACGGGGATCGAGGCTTATGGACTTGTAAGCCTCCTCCGCCACGGTAAGGTATTTGAGTTTATCCAGCGCGTCCGAGGCGTTGGAGACCAGTTCCCTTAGAAATATCTCCCGGTTTGAGTAAAGGGAATGGATAATCAGGTGCAGAAGCTGGTTAACTTCAGTTTGAAATTGGTGTTGTGCCATGGAAAGACTCCTTGAGGTTTTGTTTTTATAGCGGATTGGGGCAAGAAGCGGTCCCAAGGTTTAAAATATTAAAAAATTGAAACCGCCCCCATACCGTTAAGATACAAAAAAACAGGGGCGGGGGCAAGTGGTGAGCGGCCGCGGGGCGTTTTCCGCCGAATGGGCCGGGGAAGGACGGGTATATCTAGTGTCTGTCCACAAAGTCGGTTACTTTGCGGACAGACCTTGCATTTGCATACGCAAAATGCCTTTTTTCCACTTATTTCGCAATCTCCCATTTTGACGATTCGGATAATTCCCGGGCAAAGGCATTCAGGGCGGCGGCGGCGGAAAGATCGCCGTTAACCGCCTGTTTAAGATAATCCCGGTATTCATTATCCTTATAGGTACGCCAATAGGAATCCTCGTCCACACTGAACAACCTGCTTACATTGGCTACCTCGGCCTGCATGACTTCGTAATCGGCCTTTCCCTGTGAGCTGGGAGGCGCGTAGGTAACACCCTTTAACGAAGACATCCCCTTATCGGCATCTAAGAAGATTTTAAAATTGGCGGGATTGGTATAAAGCCATTTGATAAAATCCTCGGCAAGCTGCCGGTTGGGGGCGTTTTTGGGGACCGCAAGCCCCGTACCGCCCAGAATGGCGGAACGTCCTGCCTTACCCCGGGGAGAAGGCATGACCCCCCACTTAAAGGATTTAATATCGGCAGTAAAGGCGTTGTAATTCCAGGAACCGGAAAAATAAATCCCCACGTCGCCGTTCTTGAAGTAATCCCCGGGATTATCGGTACTGCCCCCGGCCCAGATAGCCTTGGGCATGACCCCGCTGTTATTGGCGTCGATAAAGGCTTGCAGGGCCTCAATGTTCTGGGGGCTGTTAATGGCGACTTTATAGGCATTCCCGTCTTTGATAACCATAGATCCCCCGTTCATGTACATCATATTATCATACCGGGCCCGGGAGAAATCCATGGCCACCCCGTACTTCACGGCGCCGCTTTCCTGAAGTTTCCTGCCGTTGGCAAAAACTTCTTCTATGGTCCAGGGCTTACTTACCGTAGGGGGCGTCAGTCCGGCTTTGGCAAAGGCGTCGGCATTGTAGTATACAATGGTGATGGTAAATTGTATGGGCAGGGAGCCGACCTGGTTAAAGATATAATCCTTTGCGATAATTTCCAGCGCTTTGGGTTCAAAGATGGAAGGATCTATCACCTTGGCAAAATCGACAAACTCTTCAGGATACAGAAGAGAGAGGCGGGTGGTATAAACCACATCCGGCAGATCCTTGTTTTTTGCCATCAGCGGGAATTTGGTAAGCTGATCGTCATAGGGGATAACCACCGGTTCTACGGTCTTGCCGGTTTCCGCAGCCCATTTTTCCAGGACCGTCATAAACGCGGGGGTACTGGAGGGCTCCTCGGAAAGCAGGACCTTGAGGGTTTGCCCTGATGAAGCGGCCTTCTGGCCGCCGGCCATGATCACAGGCGACATCATGGCAACCGCCAGAAACAAAGCGCACATCTTTTTCATATAATTCCTCCTAAATAATAGTATGGCATACTATAAGGAGCAAAAAAGGAATAAATCCACTACTTTTTTGCGGTTATTCTAAAAATACTTTGCATTATTTGCGATTCCGGAGGCCGGCTTATCAAGCGCAAGAAGTGCAAGGAAAAAAACCCAGGGGAGCAAAAAAAGAGTTGCGATACCGTTTATCCTGAAGGTACAATAGATTTGTTCGAGAACCCGGTTGGTTCTCTGCTAGCCTGTGGCTGGCTTGTAAGTCCTGCAAAATGTGCAGACTAAAGTCTGACGCATTTTGCTTTTTTTAGCGGAATTTGTTCGAAAACTGAAGTTTTCGGACAACTCTAATAAAGATAAAAAGGAGGGTGATATGGGCCGGGCTAACATATTCAGGCACACCAGGGCGTTTTGGCTGTTTGTGGCGCCGTGCCTTGTTCTGTTTAGTATTTTCTTTTTGCTGCCGCTGGTATTAAATATAGGTTTTTCCTTTACCAACTATGACGGCTGGAAACGGGCGGATTTTATCGGCCTGGAGAATTATGCCGTTATTTTCAGGGACCTTAATTTTTTCGGCGCCCTGGGCCGTACCCTGGGATACACCCTGTTCAGTCTTCCCTTTAAGGTAATTTTTCCCCTCCTGGTCGCCTTGCTGGTTATATCCCCCCGGGTATCCGTTAAAAACGCGGCCCGGACCATGATCTACATTCCGGTACTCCTCAGCGCCCTGGTGGTGGGAATCACGATCAACTGGATGTTCAGCCAGGAATACGGCCTGGTCAACTTTTTAATCTCCCGACTCGGATTCAAGCCCCTGGAATGGGCCCTGAATCCAATGTTGGCTATGTTTGTCATCAGTTTTGCTTCCAACTGGGCTTCCCTGGGATTTTATATGATAATTTTTATCGGCGGGCTCAACAATATCCCCCAGGATCTTTATGAGGCCGCTTCCATAGACGGCGCCAATGGGATTAACGCCTTTTTCAGAATCACCCTGCCCATGCTGCAGCCTACGATGTTCTTGGCGATCTTCCTCAGTACGATCAATCTCCTTAAAGAATATGCCCTGGTCCAGGGTATTACCCAGGGCGGCCCCGGGCTGCGTACCACCTATATCGTCCAGTATATTTTCGATAAGGGCTTTAAACAGATGCAGTACGGAACCGCTTCCGCCATTTCCCTGGTGGTGATGATTATTTTCGGCGCCATTGCCTACCTTCAATACCGGGTGAACAAGGGAGGGGAAGTCCTGTGAAAAAAGTTAAAATCCGGACCAGTTGGTCCCTTATGGCCCTTACCCTGGGGACGGCTCTTTTTATCCTTTTCCCCATTGTGTGGATGGTGCTGAGTTCCTTCAAGCCTTCGTCGGAACTGTTTGCCTATCCCCTGCGGCTCTTTCCCCAAAATTTTACCCCCGGGCATTACCGGAAGGTCCTGGAAAGCGGCTTTATGCGGTATATGGGGAACAGTCTGTTCCTGGCGGTGATGGGCACCCTTATTACCCTGACCATCAGCTCTATGTGCGGCTATGCCCTGGCCGCCTACCGTTTTGAACTGAAATACACCAATCTCCTCTTCGGCATTTTCCTTTTGGGTACCCTGATTCCCGGTGAAACCCTTACGGTTCCCCAGTTTTCGGTGATCAGCGCCCTGGGACTTTACAACAATATCTGGGGGGTTATCCTGCCGGTGGTTACCACCACTACGGGGATCTTTATGTACCGGCAGCACTACATGTCCATTCCCCTTTCCCTGGCCGAAGCCGCCCGGATTGACGGCGCCAATGAAGCCCAAATTTTTGTGCGGATCATGTTTCCCCTGGGTACGCCGATAACCGTTACCTTGACGATATTCAGTTTTATGTGGCGCTGGAACGACTATATTCTGCCCCTCCTGGTATTCAGCGATCAACGGAAATACACGATCCAGATTGCCATTAAAAACTATATCGGTATGCTCGGAGTGGATTGGAGCAGTATTCTGGCCGCCTCGGTTATTTCAATTCTGCCGGTTATGGTGGTATTCCTGATTTTGCAGCGTTATGTGCTGGGGGGCATCATGTCCGGGGGCGTTAAGGGATAGCGCCCCGAAAGCGGCCTATTCCCAGGGCCTCCATAAGGGCGTTGGTTCTCTGCTGGCCTGTGGCTGGCTTGCAAGTCCTGCAAAATGCGCAGATTAAAGTCTGACGCATTTTGCTTTTTTTAGCGGAATTTGTTTGAAAACTGAAGTTTCCGAACAACTCTATTGATAGGCCGCCGCCTCCGGGCCGGTTTCAGAATACGATATTTTAAAACAGCCCTGGATGGTAAAACTACCCGGTTATTGCGAAGTCATGATAAGTAGTTTGCATTTTTTGCTCTTTATGATAAAATAGTACGCCAAGGGAGAAATGGCTTGCACCACGATCAGATACTGCTTTATGAAAAGGGTTATTCCATCACCGTAAACAACCCGTCGTCACCCCTTTATTACTATTTTGATTATGATTCCCGCAGTTATAATATCAATATGGATTTTCAACATTTCCATCAATTCTATGAGATATTCATCCTGCTGGATGAAAAAATCGGGCATATTATCGAAGGGGATTATTATCCGGTGTATAGGTATGATATCGTCCTTTTGCGGCCCATGCTGCTCCATAAATCCGAATACCCGGCGGGCCCTCCCAGCCGGCGGTTGATTATCAATTTTTCGGTTCCCCGGGGAAGCGGCTTTTTGGATACGATGATCCCGCCGGTTTTGTCGAGCTTTGACGCGGAACTTCCTATCTACCGCTTTCCTGAAGATATACGCCTCCGGCTTTTTGGGGTTTTAAACGATATTTTCAGGCTGAAAATGCACAGCCCTCCCATGAGGGATCTTTTGATCCATAGCAAATTTATGGAATTTTTATGCCTGCTCTGCGAATACAGGAATCAAAATCTCTATGTACAGGATCTTGCTTATGATTCCATTACCCAAAAGATCTATACCATTACCAGCTATATCCACACCCATTATGCCGGGGATCTCTCCCTGGAAGCCCTGGCCGGACGGATCTACGTCAGCCCCTATTATCTTTCCCATCAATTCCGGCGGGTAACGGGTTTTACCCTGGTGAACTATATCCAAATGACCCGGATACGCAACGCTCAGCAGTGTCTCTTAGGGACAAATATGAAAATTTCGGAAGTTACCGAACATTGCGGTTTTACCAGTTTTTCCCAGTTCAACCGGGTATTCCACAAATTCTGCCGGACTTCTCCCTCTCGGTTCCGGGTCGATGGCCGTAAGGAGGGTATCCAACTGTATCCGAACCCCCTGATCTACCCTGCGGAAAAAGAGGTTACGGCTGAAACGGCAAAATGGGCCCCGTCGTAATGGTCCCGTCCCGGGAATGTCCGGTATATACCACCGGTTGGCCCCGGACCTTCAAGCCTTGGTCCATACCTCCGACCAGTTCGCCGTAAACCGGATCGAGAAACCGGTACCGCAGGGCCGCAACATCTATCTCCAACAAAGTGTCCCGGTACAGCTTCACAAAATCGTTAAGGGAGGCAAATTCTTCAGGGGATGCTGCCCGGACAAACCAAATACTCCGCCTGCCGGGACTGATGAATTCCCGGTCTGTGTTGGGGCCGGTCCTTTGGAGCGCAAGGCCGTTTGCGCTGTACACCATGCAATAAAAGCCCCCTTCTTCCCCAAAAAGCCAGTTGTCCTGATGGCGGCAAACATGAAATTCCATGGTGGGAAAGTACAAGTGGGTAAATCCCACCGGATGATCCGCGGGAATATCAAAGATTACCGAGGCAAAGCCCCGGTACTGGTTTACCCGGGGCAGGATCCCGTTACCTGCCCAATAGGACGGCCGGCCGGTCCCATAAATAGCTACTTCGCCGGGATGGTTTATCCAAAGCTGGACCACCGGTGTAAAGGTAAGCTGAATTGGATTTTCCTGATGCCCCTTTTCGCCGGGGCGAAAATCCACCGCGGAAGCCAGCGCAAAGCCCCTGGTTTTGTAACAATACAAATTCACAAGCCCCTTTAGACCCTGAGTGGATTGGCACACCAGAGCCTGTTTCGCCGCCGGACGCTGCCACGGGGCGTATTCGGCGGGAGGCTCATAATCGGAAAAGCAGAGGGGCAGGGAACCTTTACCGGCGTGTCCCATATTGCCGGTACCATAGCCGATATAGCTCATAAAGGAGGTACAATTGGAATAATTCCCCATCAGCTCTTTAAGATAGGTCCGTCCGGCGGTACTGGCAAAACAGCCGTCCAGACCATAAACCGCCATACAGTAATAGATAAAATCCAGCCCTTTACGGGCCTTTTCCCGCAACGCCGGGTTTTTCGCGCCTTCATAGAGGCAGGCAAAACCCAGGGAGTCAATAGGCAGATAGGCCGGGGAATTCCACTCGGTGAAGCCCTCGGCAAAAAAAATGTCGAACCACTGTTCCAGCCGGCCTTCGGCTTTCTTCACCATTTCGTATCCCAGAAGTCCACTGTTGGTAAAGCGCTCATGGGAGTATAACTCGCCGCAGAGGAGCTGGCAAACATGAAACAACAGGGCATGGTTTTCGCTGAAAAACCACATCACATCGTTACCCGGTTCGTCTACCCAATACCGGAAATTCAGTATACAGGATTTAACAGCCTCCTGTAATTCCGGGGAAAGCCGGGGATCATCCTTAAACGCCCGCATAAGGTGGGGAAACAGGATGAGATAAAAATCACTGCAATCATTACGGTCGTTGATAAAGGCAAGCTGTTTATAGAGGAGCGCTTCAATCTCTTCGGCGGGGCCGCCTGAGTAGAGCATGGCGATTGCCCGGTTGGCGTTTTCTTCTCCGTATTTTGCCAGAAAACTCAGGGCTTGTTTTTTCCGTTCCACCGAGGTAGCCGCCGGAGGGGGATAGAGAGCGGCAGGGTGGGATTCCATGGTAATCCAGCGCCCGATAGCGATCCCGTCGATTGTAGTCTCCGCCCAAAAACGCAGGAATCCCAGGGGAAACTCCTCGATCTTTCCCAACGCAACGCGATGTTTGCCTGGCCTAAATTGGGCGGTCCGGGTAAAAAGCAGCCCGGTTTTGGCATTCTCCTCGGTTGCGCCGGTGAACTGTATGAAAAAGGGATCATTTTTGTAGGGATTTTCACAACGGATCGTTACCTCCCCGGAGGTAAAGTGGTTGCGTACAAAAGCAAGGCCCTCCATGGCCTGTTCAACTTTCCGCAGTACCCGGGGGTCCCGCTGTCCAACCGGGAGCCTTTGCTCAATACCGGCGGGGTCCTTGCAGGCCAGGCGGAAAAAAAAGGAGGTATCCCGTTCGGCCAAATCGTCCCAAAAGACATCCAGCCGGTTTTCTCCCAGATGTAGATCCAGAAAAAGTTCCCCGGAACCGGGGGTATTGCGGGTAAAGGGCTCAAAGCGGCCGACGGGTTGTCCGTTCAGCCAAAGGGCCATGCCGCCGCAGGTAACCGCCTCTACCGCGATCCGGCGCTCTACAGGGG
Source organism: Treponema sp. (assembly GCA_031271075.1). Taxonomy (GTDB): domain Bacteria; phylum Spirochaetota; class Spirochaetia; order Treponematales; family Breznakiellaceae; genus JAISFT01. The sequence goes on along the minus strand of JAISWN010000374.1, from coordinate 5,655 downwards.
AAAACAAGACTGTAGAAGCAAAAGCGGAAACATGGGTAGGGGTAGACCAAAAATAGGAAAGATCCACCCCCGTATCATCGAAGGGATAAAAAACCCGCAGAGGCCGGCTCTGCCCCTCCCAGGTGGCCGGAGCGCCGGGAAGGATGGATTCGGCCTGTATCGCGGGGGGTCCCTCCATCCGGCGTACCCTGACAAATTCCCTTTTTCGGGGATTTTCAAAAAGGGCAAGCCCCGCTTTAAGCAATTCGTCATAATCCCCATTCAAGACCACCGGTTCAAAAGCAAGCGCCTTTTCACAGGCATCGGTAATCAACCAGCGATTAATAAATCGATCTTCGAATAAGGGATAGGTAAGCGTTTGCATATTTACCCCCCACAATTATTGTACTATTTGGCCATATTTCACCCCTTATTACAAGTGCAAGAGACTGTACTAACAAAGCTAACAAAGCGAGCGCATTAAAAAAGGGGTAAAGAAGGGATAAAAAAACCGATAGAGGTGAGATCGGTCCGACTGCTCTGCTGCCGGCTGCTCTGCTTGACAAATTTTCCGGGAGCACCGCACAATATGGGTATGCCTGCCCGGAAACGTGCCAATCGCGGAAAAGACAAAATTGCGAAAACGGAGGAGGAAAACGCCCGCCTGTTTATCCTCATGGGGCATATATACGCCAAAAAGGGTGATTACGGACGCGCCGCTCAGGAATTCGGCAAGGCCCTTGAGTTTGACCCGGAAAATCCGGTTCTTCTTAAAAACCGGGGCTGCATGTTTTTTGAAAATGGACGGAACGATGAAGCCTTTGCGGATTTTAACCGCGGCCTGGAACTGGCGGAGGATGCCCAAACGCTTTACTACCGGGGCCTTTTGTTTTTTATCCGCGATGATTACGGCAAAGCCCTGGCGGACTATGCCAGGGCTCTTGAGCTTGATCCCGGTTTTGCGGATGTTTTGATAGGCCGGGCGGAAATCTGGATTGGAGAAGGCGATTATGACCGGGCTCTTGCGGATTATAATAAAGCTATTAGTTTGAAACCGAAAAACGCCGGCGCTTTCAAAGACCGGGGTATTTTGTACTACAGATTAAAAGAGCCCGATAAGGCCCTGGAGGACTTCAGCGCCGCCGTCCGTCTGGATCCGCGTGACGGGGAGGCTTGGGCTTACCGGGCCCGGTGCCGGCAGGAAAGGGGGGAATTGAAAAAAGCGGAGGCCGATTTCAAGAAGGCCGTGACCCTGAACCCCAATGATGACGACGTTCACTGGAGCAGGGCTTACCTCTACATGCTAAAAAAGGAGTACGACAGGTGCCTAAAGGATCTTGACCGCGCCATCTCGATAAACCCGGATAATCCGATGTATCACAACAGCCGGGGACTTGCCTGGTTCTACAAGGGGGATTATACCCGCGCCGTTGAGAACCATACCAGGGCCTTGGAACTGGACGGCGATAACGCGAGGGTGTATATAGACCGGGCGGACTCTTACTACGAAATGGCCGCCTTTGAAAAGGCTCTGGCGGATTACAGCAAGGCGGTAAGCCTTCTTCCGCGGAACCCTGAAAAAGACACGAATTATTCGGTGTTTAACAAACGCGGCGTCACCTATTTCCGCCTGGGCGACAACGATTCCGCGATTGCCGATTACACGACATACATAAAACATAACCCGGAAGACGGCATAGCGTATCACCGGCGCAGCGTGGCGTATTCAAAAAAAGGAAACTTGCGGAAGGCAAAGGACGATAACGCGCGGTTTTTCTCACTCCGCCCCGATGATATCATGGCGGTGGAGCAGCGGGGGGAACTGTATTTTCTGGAAGAAAAATTTGACCAGGCCGTAGCGTGTTTTAACAAGGCCCTTGAGAAAAACCCCCGCCATATTCTGTCCCTGAAACACCGGGGATTAGCCCGGATTAAAACAGGCGATCTGGAACAGGCTTTGGCGGATTTCAACCTGGTACTCAGCAGGGAGCGTGATATGACGGCCCTGGCCCACCGGGGGCAGATATTCCTGATCCAGGAAAAGCCCGGCAAGGCCCTGGCGGATCTTTCCGAAGCCCTGGCCATTGAACCAAACAACCCCCTTCTGATTCAGCTCCACGCTATGGCCCGGGACATGATGTTGCGTAACTAAGCAAGCGCGTAATACACTCTTTTCATGGCGAAGAGTAAATACGGCATTACCCCCTGGGGTTCCTGGTTTATTGAGGTTCTGGACAGCTATTCAATGGGAGCGCGGCTGGGCCGGGGGAAAACCTACGCCAACACCGGCAGGGTCCTTTCCCTGGAGATAGACGCGGGCAGGGCTGTCGCCAAGGTGGAGGGAAACTACCGGCCCTTTTACCGGGTGGAGATCGATTTTCCCGAACTAAAGGAACGGGAAAAAGTGTACCGTATGATCCAGGAGGATCCGGCCCTCCTTTCCCGGATAGCCGCCGGGGAACTGCCCGAAGAATTTCTGGTTAAACTGAAAGCCGAAGGGATCAACCTTATCCCCCGCCGCTGGAGGGAGATGAAGCGGTCATGCAGTTGCCCCGACAACGGAGACCCCTGCAAGCACATGGCGGCCCTATACTACATCATAGCCAGGGAGGTGGACGCCGATCCGAGGGTGCTGTTCCGGCTGCGGGGCATGGATCTGGAGGCCCGTTTCGGCAGATCCGTGGCGGCAAACCTGCCCGCCCCCTTTACCGTAAGGGCCGCCCCGGACGAGGCGTCATCGGGGAAGAAAGACCGGGGAATCGCGGGGCTGCCCGAAAAGACGGACCAGGCCCGGCCGGCGCCCCCAAGCCTGGACGCGATACCCAACTGCGCGGATCTTATCAGCTCCCTTTTACCGCCGAAACCTCCCTTTTGCGACCGGGATTTTGCCTTTACCCTGGCCGAATTCTACCATCGGGCCGCCCGTTCCGCCCCCTGGGAAGCGGCGTCTTCCGCCGGGGACGAGGGGGAGGAACTGGAACACCGGTTTTCCCGCTCCCGCTGGTCCATACTCTGCCCCAACCCGGGGCCCGGATCGGAACCTATCCTGGAGGAAACGGACATCCTGGGGAAAAAGACCCGGCATATCCTTTTCGACGCCTACTCCCGGTTTGTAAACTTTTCCTCCGACGACGGCACGGAAGATTACGTTTTTCTCTTTTACCTTTTCAAATTTCTCAACCTGGTTACCCGTTCCTCCGCCTTTATCCCCTTTGTCCTTCTGGAAGGGGGAGTCTTGAGGATAATATGGAAACCCTACGACACTCTGCCCCAGATTGCCCGGTTCCTGGATACCCTGGCGGGTTTGGAACGGGGCATGCTGCCCCTCTATGAGGAGGGGAAAAGCCCCGGCAGGGCCGACGGCAAGGCGGATGGCAAGGCCACCGGCAGGGCGGGCAGGAAAAAGGCCGGTAAGAACGAAGTCCGGGCAAGCGGCCGCAGCGTGGTGGATCTTCTCTCCTCGGCCCTTCTGGGCGAATGGGTAAAACGGAACTACTTTGCCTACCAGGGAAGCGCCGGAAGCCGGGAGTACCGGGAACTGCTGGATGTTTTTTTCCAGGGCAGGAGCATGGGAACCGCTTCCCCCGCCCTGCGGAGCCTTCCCGTATCAATAGACCGCTGGCTTTCGGTACTCCACATTGATTTTTCCGCCTGGCGCTACCAGTTTACGGTAAAAGGCGCGCCGGTACATAGAACCGGTTCAGAAAATGAGGCGGATCTTACGGAGCTTCCGGATTTTACCCTTTCCATGGACGTGCTGAAGGAAACCGAAAAAGGAACGGTAAGAACCCCGCTCTCGAAGATCGCGGCGGGGAAGAAGGGGGAGGACACCCTGGCGGTACTCAGGGCGCCCACGGCCCTTTCCAACTATCTCCCGGAGATAGGTTCCCTTATGGTACACAGAAAGATCAGGCTTTCGGAAAAACGGCTTGCCGATTTCCTTGAGTCCGCCGCGCCCCTCCTTATCCGGCTGGGGATAGGGGTGGATCTTCCCAAGGCGCTGAGAAACGAGTTGAAACCCCGGCTGGTTCTTATGAGCAAAGGCAAGGACGCCGGTTCCCTGGTAAGTTACCTGGGCCTGGATACCCTCCTCAGTTGGGAATGGCAGGTAGCGGTGGGCGATAAGATACTGGATCCGGAGGAGTTTGAGGATCTTATCCGCCGGAAACGGGATCTGGTGCGGTTCCGGGACGGTTTTGTCAAGCTCGATCCCGAGGAATTGGCCCGGCTCCTGAAAAAGGCGAAAAACTCCCCCCCGGGGATCAACGATTTTCTCAAGGCCCATTTTTCCGGGAACAGCGTTCTTTCCTTCGATGCCGGGGAGATCATCAAAAAACTCTTTACCGAACGCCGCTTCCCACCGCCCGAATCCCTGACGGCGTCCCTGCGCCCCTACCAGAAGCGGGGTTACAACTGGGTCTGTTCCCTGCTCCTGGCCGGTTTCGGCTGTGTCCTGGCGGACGATATGGGTCTGGGGAAAACCATCCAGTCCATCGCCGCCCTGCTCCGGCTTAAGGAGGAGGGGCTTCTGGAAGACCGCTGCCTTATCGTGGCCCCCGCGGCCCTGCTGGAAAACTGGGAGCGGGAGCTTTCCCGTTTTGCCCCCTCCCTCCTGGTGTCCCGTTACCACGGGCCGGGCCGGAAACTGGACAAGGAACACGATGTCTTCCTGACCACCTATCAAACCGCGGTCAGGGACGCCGCCAAACTGGAAAAGGAAAAGTTCTCTTTCCTCATCGTGGACGAAGCCCATCTGATGAAAAACGCCGATACCCGGATGTCCCAGACCGTCAAGCGCCTGCAGCCCCGCTTCCGCCTGGCCCTTTCGGGTACCCCGGTGGAAAACAGGCTTGAAGATCTCCGATCCCTGTTCGACTTTATCCTCCCCGGCTACCTGGGAGGCCCCACGGAATTCAGGCAGGAGTACCGCTATCCCATTGAAGTGCTGCGGAGCCCGGAACGGGCCGAAATTCTGCGGAAGATTACCGCCCCTTTCCTGCTGCGGAGGCTCAAGACCGACAAGACCATCATCAAGGATCTTCCGGACAAGATTGTAAGCAACGAATACGCGGCGCTGGAAAAGGAGCAGGCGGCCCTTTACGAAAGCATCGTTACCGAGACCATGGAAAAATCGGAAAGCCTGGACCCCAAAGACCGGGCCGCCCTGGTACTCTACCTCCTGACCAGCCTGAAGCAGATCTGCGATCACCCCAGGGTTTACGACAAGGAAAGCCCGGCGGTTTCCTCCCTTTCGGGGAAGGCCCAGCTTCTGGTTACCCTGCTGGAAGAGATCCTGGCCAACCGGGAGAAGGCGCTTATCTTTAGCCAGTATGTTGAAACCCTGGATTGTCTTTCCCGGATCATCACCAAAGAACTGGGGGAGCCGGTTCTCCTTTACCACGGCGGGATGAGCCAAAAGGTCCGGTCGGAAACCATCGGGAATTTCCAGAACGATCCCTCTTCCCGGCTGCTTTTGGTAAGCCTCAAAGCCGGCGGCCTGGGACTCAACCTTACCGCCGCGAGCCGGGTCATTCACTACGATCTCTGGTACAACCCCGCCGCGGAAAACCAGGCCACCGACCGGGCCTTCAGGATAGGCCAGAAACGCAACGTCTTTGTCCACCGTTTTATCACCAAAAACAGCTTTGAGGAAAAGATAGACGCCATGATCTCCAG
>JAISWN010000309.1 GCA_031271075.1 Treponema sp. | reverse complement strand
TTCGGCCCGCCGCCCGACGAGGCCGCGTCCCTCCTGGCCCTGGCGGAGATACGGATCATCTGCCGGGAGATAGCGGTGGTTTCCCTGCGGGAACGGGCGGGCCAGGCGCGGGTGGAATTTTCCCGGGTGTCCCGGCTCAACATAGACCGGCTTATCCGCCTGATGAAGGAATCGGGGGGCAGGGTAAAAATCGACCCCAAGGCCCCCAACGTGCTGATCCTCCATACCGGAAACATCGGGCTTAAAGAAAAGAGCGAGTTTATCCGCGAAAAGCTGGCGGCTTTGGCTTAGCCCGGGAAGTTGTTTTTTTTGATGTTTTGATAGATACTTGATAATTGAGCATTTCCCAAAACGCGAACCTTCGGTTCGATGTTGGTTTTGGAAAATGCTATAAATCTAAGAATTATTTTGAAGGCGGTAGCAGATATGGCTATTAAAGCGGTGGCGTTTGATTATGGAAATGTGATCAGCCTTTCCCCTGTTCCGGAAACCACGGAAAAACTGGCGGCCCTTACGGGCCTTGCGGTAGAAACCATACAGGACTTTGACCGGAAGAACCGGGCGAATCTTTTGGACCGGGGCGTCTGTGATGCCCGGGAGTATTATTACCGGCTCTTTTCCTTTGCCGGGGTGGCCCCTGTGGAGGAAAACATGGATGCTATTATCAGGACGGATATTGACGCATGGAAGAGGGTAAACAACGATACGGTGGATCTGATGCGGCTGGTAAAACGGCTGGGCTGCAAAACAGCTATTCTTTCCAACATGCCGGGGGAATTTCTCGGCTGGGCGCGGGAGGCGGTTCCGGTGTTTCGGGAAGTGGACGCGGGCATCTTCTCCTGCGAGCTGGGGACCGTCAAGCCCGAGGAGGCAATCTACCGCTCCCTGGCAGACGCCCTGGGCTGCGGGTACGGCGAAATTGTTTTTTTTGACGATATGGAGGATAATATCGCCAAGGCAGTGGCCCTGGGCATCCATGGTTTTGTTTTCCGGGGGCCGGAAGCCGCCCGCGGGGAACTGCGGGCCCTGGACCCGGGCTTTGCCTCTTTGTAACAGGCGGGGTTATCCCCGGAAGGCAGGTTTGTCAATTGGCTCTGATCAAAACCATCCTTATTTTTTTCCCCGTGGTAGGCGCCATTATCGTTCTTGTCCCTGTGGGAGTTTTGTGCTTCGTTATCAGTCTTTTCGGCCTGCGGAAGCTGTCGGCGTCTTTTATGTACCGGGTTGCCCAGGGCTGGGCCCGGATGGTTATCGCCTTCAGCGGCTGCAGGATTACTGTGGCTGGCAGGGAGAACATCCCCCTAAAAGGGGGCGTGTGTTTTGTAAGCAATCACGGCAGTATCTTTGACATTCTCCTTATTCTGGCCTATGCGGGCCGCCCCTTCGGCTTTATCGCCAAAAAGGAACTGAGCTATATCCCTCTGCTCAACATGTGGATAGCCCTTCTGGGAGGATTCTTTATTGACCGGAAGAATGTGCGGAAGGCGCTGCGGACCATTGACAAGGGGATTAAGCGGATCAGAGCCGGCGAGGCCATGATCATCTTCCCCGAAGGACACCGCAGCCGGGGTCAGGGGCTCCTTCCCTTCCGCCCCGGTTCCCTCAAACTTGCCACCCAGGCGGAGGCTCCCATTGTCCCCGTGGCTCTGGCGGGAAGCTACGATGTGTTTGAAAAAAGCTATCGCCTTAACTCTGTGCCGGTGGGGGTTTCCTTTGGGGCGCCCGTTCCTACCGCGGGTCTCCCGCCGGAAGACCGCAAGCAGCGCCTGGCAGACCGGATCCACGGCCTTATCGGATCTATGCTTGAGGAAATGGGAGGCCAGGGGCCCTGAATGCGCCGCCCGCCGCCTTGACAGACCGCGTCTTTCCCTATAGGGTGGGAAAATGGGCCGGGCGCGTAGCTCAGCTGGTTAGAGCGCCACGTTTACACCGTGGATGTCCGGGGTTCGAATCCCTGCGCGCCCAAAGAATTTTTCTACTGTTCCGCTAAAAGCAGGGATTCGAAGGGTTTTGCCCGCTTCGCAGGGCGAAGGGGAGGCGCCAGGGATGGCGCCGGAAGGGCAAAACCCCGGCCTGGAGAGAGCGGCCAGGAAGGCCGCGAGTGGAAGGCGAATTCCTGCGCGCCCAAAGAATTTTTCTACTGTTCCGCTAAAAGCAGGGATTCGAAGGGTATTGCCCGCTTCGCAGGGGCGAAGGGGAGGCGCCAGGGATGGCGCCGGAAGGGCAAAACCCCGGCCTGGAGAGAGCGGCCAGGAAGGCCGCGAAAGAAAGGCGAATCCCTGCGCGCCCAGGAATTTCTTCCCGCCCTTGACATTCATAAAAAGGACAGACACTAACTATCCGCAAAAACCTTGCGGAAATCGACCGAACAGCCGGGAATGGAGACGATGGGCACTTCCCCTTCTCCGGTGTAACCATGGTAAACATACGCCCCCTCGATAAGCTCCAGTACGGAAACAATCTTTTCCTCAGGGTCAACCATCCAATACTCCGCCACTCCCGCTTTCTGATACAGATTGAGTTTTCTTACCATGTCGTGGGAGCGGTTTGATGAAAGAATCTCGATGATAAACCGGGGAGCGCCGTTGTACCGGTATTCCAGCAGTTTTGAACGGTCGCAGACAGTAAAGATATCCGGCTGTACCAGGGTGTCCCCGTCTCCTTTATCGTAAAAGGGATACACATCAAAAGGCGCCACCATGGGCATACAGCCGTACCTGGATAGCTGGGCATCCAGTTGCCCAAAGATCCTGCCGACCGCAATCTGATGCCTGTACCCCGGAGAACGCATGGCGTATTCAACACCGCCGATCCGCTCAAAACGCGGTTCCACCAGACCCGCCTTCGCATCTTCCTGAATTTTTTCCGCCACCGTCATGATTGAACCTCGATTAAACATCGCTATAAACTTCAATAGAGTTGTTCGGAAACTTCAGTTTCCGAACAAATTCCGCTGAAAACAGCAAAATGCAGGGCATTTTGCAGGACTTGCAAGCTAGCCACAGGCTAGCAGAGAACCAACCGGGTTCTCGAACAAG
>JAISWN010000272.1 GCA_031271075.1 Treponema sp. | reverse complement strand
CTTGGCAGAGCGCAAGGGATAGAAGCGGAAATCCCGCAGACCCCCACAGGGGGTCGAGGAATTGAAGCGGATAGCCCGGTTCCCGCCGTAGGTGGGAATGCGCCCAAATTCGCAAGTTTAATCGTGCCGGGATACTAGCGGGGTAGCCCGAAATGAACGTTTTTTGAAAAAAACGGTGAAAAATCCGTCTCCCATTAAACCGCCTTCCAGCTTCGCGCCCTATATAGAGTCTGCCCGTAAAGCAACGGGATCAGAAGATTAGGAGGCGTTATGAAGGATCTTTACAGGCCGCCAAGCCGGGCGCGGAACCTGCTGCCCGCCCCGGTGTTTGGCGTTTTATCCGGCGGTATCGCTGCCGCCCTGGTACTGGCGCTGGTCTTTTCCGGCTGCGCAAGCGGGGGCCTGAAGTCAGGCGGAGTGGCGCGTTTTCTCCGGGAAAATTTCTCCCCTCAATCCGGGGGAGTTTCTCTCGCGAACTGCCGGGACGGGGTGTGGGAAGGGCTTGGCAGGGGTTACCGGGGGAACATCCTGGTACGCCTGAGCGTGGCCGGCGGGCTTATCCGGAACATCGAAATAGCGGAACACGGGGAAGATCCGGCTGTCGGCGGAGAGGCCATGGCGGAACTCCTGGAACAGGTGTTGGTCTACGGCCCCGCGGAAACGGATGCCGTGTCCGGCGCTACTGAATCCAGCAGGGGCTTTCTAAGCGCGGTGGAAGACGCACTGCGCCGGGGGAGCGGCAAGTAAAATAATCGCCCTTCCCGCTTGACATACGTCCAAATCCTTTGTAAATTATATATATGAGCATTTGTTCAACTGTTGAGAGGATAGGATAGCATGGTAAAGGGCGCGGCGGACATAGAAAGCTTGGATTGTAACGTCATCCACGAGGAAGTGGTCGCGGCGGTCAGGAAAAAAATGCCCGAGGATGAGCTCTTGCTGGACCTGGCGGACCTGTTTAAGGTGTTCGGCGATTCCACCAGGGTCAAAATCATCTGCGCCCTCCTGCGGGCCGAAATGTGCGTCTGCGACATCGCCGCCCTTTTGGGCATGAGCAAGTCCGCCATTTCCCACCAACTACGCACCCTCCGGCAGACCCGGCTCGTGAAGTACCGCCGGGAAGGAAAAGTGGTCTACTACTCCCTGCAGGATGAACACGTGGGAACCATTTTTGACCAGGGCCTGGTCCATATCAGTGAGTAAGGAGTCAGGTTGTTTTTTTTACGCAAATAGTTGAATAAGTTATCAACTGTTCAATATTAAGTGAGGAGGAACTATGGAAGCGGTATTACGGCGGGAGTATATTCTGGACAAGCTCTGCTGTCCCAAATGCGCGGCAAAAATTGAAAAACACCTTGCCGCCCTGGAGGGGGTAAGCAGCGCGCTGGTCGATTTTTCCGTACAGAAACTTACTATAGAGGCGCAAAACGCCGGACAATGGGACGACATCATGACCCGCGCCGACGGGATCATCAAACGGCTTGAACCCGCAATAGAACTGCGGGACGCGGCGCTTTTCCCGAACCGGGAAGCGGAGAAGGGCACGGCGGATTCCGTTCCGCTAAAAACGCGGCTGCGGCGCGTAAGCCTGGGCCTCGGCATGGCCCTCTTTGCCGCGGGTATGGTCTTTGATTATATTCCGGCTATCACCCTGCCGCCCTTCGTGCGGCTGGCGATCTTTCTCGTAAGCTATCTCCTCGTGGGCGGTGAAGTGCTGGTCAAGGCGGCCAAAAATATCAGCAAGGGTGAAATATTCGACGAAAACTTTTTGATGGGCATCGCCACCATCGGGGCCTTTGCCATCGGCGAATACCCCGAAGGCGCGGCGGTGATGATCTTCTACCGGGTGGGCGAAGCCTTTCAGGATTACGCGGTGGGACGTTCCCGCAAATCCATATCCGCCCTTATGGACATCAGGCCCGATTACGCCAACCTCAAAACCGCTACGGGCCTGGAGCGGGTGTCCCCGGAAACGGTAGGCCCAGGCGATTTCATCGTGGTAAAGCCCGGAGAAAAAATCCCCCTGGACGGCGTGATAGTCGAGGGCTTTTCCGCCCTGGACACTTCCGCCCTCACCGGGGAATCCCTCCCCCGGGACGTGGAGCCCGGCAGCGCCGTCCTTTCAGGCTCCATCAACAAGAGCGGACTCCTCACCATCGAGGTCAGCAAAGCTTTTGGGGAATCCACGGTCTCCAAGATCCTCAACCTGGTGCAAAACGCGGGGAGCAAAAAATCCGTTACCGAAAACTTCATCACCAAATTCGCCCGCTACTACACCCCGGCGGTGGTGTTCGCCGCCCTAGCGCTGGCGGTTCTGCCGCCCCTCCTTATCCCCGGCGCGACCTTCGCCGAATGGATAAACCGGGCGCTGGTGTTCCTCGTGGTTTCCTGCCCCTGCGCCCTGGTCATCTCCATACCCTTGAGCTTTTTCGGCGGCATAGGCGGCGCTTCACGGAACGGCATCCTCGTAAAGGGGAGCAACTACCTTGAGGCCCTGACCAACGTGGACACCGTGGTCTTTGACAAAACCGGCACCCTGACCAAGGGCGTGTTCAGCGTCACAAAGATCGTCCCGGCAGGGGGCCTGGCGGGGGACCGCCTTACGGAAGAAAAACTGCTCTACTACGCGGCCCACGCGGAATCGCACTCCAACCACCCCATAGCCCTTTCGATCAGGAACGCCTATGGCGCCGCCTACCGGAAGGAACTTGATGCCGGAGCGGTAGGCAGCTATGAGGAGATCGCCGGGAAGGGCCTCTCCGTCCGTATCGGGGAAGACGTGGTACTGGCGGGAAACGCCAAACTCCTTGAAGCCGCGAAGATCACTATTCCCGCGGTAGGGGAACCGGGAACCGTAGTATACCTGGCGGTGAACGGCGAATATGCCGGGTACCTCGTTATTTCCGATGAACTCAAAGCCGACAGCAGACAGGCGGTGGAGGATCTGCGGAACATCGGGGTAAAACGGATCGCCATGCTCACCGGCGACAGTAAAGCTGTTGGGGAAAGCATAGCGAAACAGATCGGCCTTGATACGGTGTACGCGGAACTTCTGCCCCATCAAAAAGTTGAATACCTTGAAGCCCTGGAACAGCAAAAATCCGGTTCCGGCAAACTGGTTTTTGTGGGGGACGGCATCAACGACGCGCCGGTACTGGCCCGCAGCGACGTGGGTATCGCCATGGGCGGTGTTGGTTCCGATGCGGCCATCGAAGCCGCGGACGTGGTGCTGATGACCGACGAACCCTCAAAAATCGCGGGCGCCATCCGCGTTGCCCGGAAGACCCGAAACATCGTCTGGCAGAACATCATCTTTGCCCTGTCCGTCAAGGGCGTTATCCTGGTCCTGGGCGCGCTGGGCATGGCGACCATGTGGGAAGCGGTATTCGGCGATGTGGGCGTGGCCCTTATCGCGGTTCTTAACGCCATGCGGGTAATGAAGACGGCGAAGGTAACAGGCGGTAAAAAGTAAACTTCAGCCTTTTCGCCTTAGCGGTTAAAAAATTCGCAATGTGAGTCAAGTTTAGCTCTGTCAAGTTTAGCTCAAAGATACGGGGACGCGTTCTCTCCTACACGTTGAATTTAAAAAACATTACGTCCCCGTCTTGCACGATGTATTCTTTGCCTTCCACCCGGTACTTGCCGGCTTCCTTGATCTTTGCCTCCGTGCCGTAGCGGATGATATCGTCGTAGGAATAGACTTCGGCCTTGATAAAGCCCTTCTCAAAATCCGTGTGGATAACCCTGGCGGCTTTGGGCGCGGCGTCTCCGGCGCGAATAGTCCAGGCCCGGCACTCGTCCTCCCCGGCGGTAAAGAAAGTCCGCAGGCCCAGGAGCCGGTAGGCCGCCCTTGAAAGGCTTTGGAGCCCCGGCTCCTCTATGCCGAGTTCCTCCAGAAAGGCTCTTTTCTCCTCCGGATCTTCGATATCCGCCAGTTCCGCCTCGAATTTGCCGCAGATAAGCACCGCTTCCGAAGATTCCGCCCTGGCCCGCCTTGACACCGCCTCGATGTAGGCCCCGGCCTTCCCCTCCGCAGGTCTTTGCGTCCCCGCCGCGCTCCGCGTTGCCGCAATGCTTCGCATTGCTTCCTCGTCTACGTTGCACACGTAGAGTTGGGGCTTGGCGGTGATAAAACGACAGTCTTGGACGGCGGCTTTTTCATCCTCACTCAGATCCACGGCGCGGACGGGCCTGCCATTCTCCAGAGCCGGGCCAATCTTATCCAGGGCGGAAAGGGTTGTTTCCGCCCCTTTCTGCTCCCCCTTGGCCTGAACCTTCAGGGCCCGTTCCACCCGCTCCCGGCGCTTGGCCAGGGTATCCAGATCCGCCAGGGCAAGTTCAATACTGATGGTCTCCATATCCGATTCGGGATCCACCTTGTTGTTCACATGGATGATGCCGGGATCGTCGAAGCAACGGACCACCTGGGCGATCATCCCCACTTCCCGAATATGGGAGAGAAACTGATTCCCCAGCCCTTCGCCTTTGGAGGCCCCCTTCACGATCCCCGCGATGTCCACAAATTCCACTGTGGCGGGGATAGTCCGCTGGGGTTTGAAGATCCCGCTCAGCCTGAGGAGCCGCTCGTCCGGAACATTCACGATTCCCACATTAGGGTTGATGGTACAGAAGGGGTAATTCGCCGCTTCCGCCACCGCCCCGCTGAGGGCGGAAAAAATAGTGGACTTCCCCACATTGGGAAGTCCCACAATACCGCAGTTCAATGCCATTGTTTATTGACTATATCATTTTGGGGAAAAGGATACCAGTACCTTATGAGGCCGTTCCCCTATTTTCCCGCCCTTTCAGTTGATTACCTCCGATCCATGGCGTTCTAAAACTCCTTCAAAATATTTTTCGCTATACATTCCTTTACCGCCAGCCCTATCGCCTCGTCCCGACGCCTTCCCCCTTGCGGTAGCCGGATCTTCTCCGTATAGTTTTGTTATGGCAGAGGATTTTCATTTTACCCTTGGCAGGGAAGGGATGCGGACTTTTTTGCGGCTCCAGGGACAGCGCCGCCAGTTTCCGGATTTCCGCCGGTATACGGGCCTGAAGCGGGAATTGCTTCGGGAATTCATCGGCCTTAAGAAAGAATATATCGTTTCGGATATCATTGATTTTGACGCCGGGGAAGATGAATACACCCTCTTTAACCCGGGGGAAAAACTTATCAACCAGGCCCTGGATGCGGGAATACTGTGCGGCGCCGAAGGGGGATTTTTAAGCCGGGCGGAGGGGGATTTCCACTGCGCCTTTCTTATCCGGGATATTTCGGAAAAAGAGGCCGAGGTTTCCATCGTCCTCCGTGACGAAGACGGTGTTGTCATAGCCGGCGGGCAGAAACCTGCCCTTAAAAAGGATGGGAATACCGAGGGGGGAAAGGACGGTTACTTTTACGCCGTATCTCCGGGTATCGTGGTTTACGGCGGTAAAATTTACCCGGTGCGGGATCTGGGGCTGCGCTGGGCCGAGACCGGACGGGTTTACGCCCGGCTGGCGAAAACGGAACTGCCCGCCTTTGTATCAATGATCGTTTCCGTTTTTTCCAATTCCGAGCTGCTCTACGAAGGCTGGTCGGTTAAAACAACCCGGCCCGCCATGGCGCTGCCGGCCCTGCTCTTCATGGAAATAGACAAGTACGGGTATCTCCATATCAGGCCCATAAGTTTTCTCCGGGGTTTCCCGCCCCTGTTTCTGGAGAACGAAGAGATCGTAACCGTGGCCGAGATGGACGAGACCGATAAAACCCTGGGTAT
>JAISWN010000250.1 GCA_031271075.1 Treponema sp. | reverse complement strand
AAGGTTTCTGATGCAGAATTTGACACCATGTTGATTGTTAGAATTCATCCCTTTGAGTCTTGGAACTACAAGATTTTACCACACTAAAATCGTCATCTTATTGTTTGACAGTTCCTAAGTGTTTTCTCGGTTTCCTTATCATACTGGAACCGGCGGGGGTCGCGGAACTTGTACGCGGCGGGTTTCCAGGGTGTTTTGTCCGTGTCCCAGATAATTTCGGAAACAGAAAAACCTTTAGCCGGCGCGTCCGGCATATCCCGGATGAGCGTGTAGAGTTTCGCGGTAGTGTTTTTTACGATGTCCCGCTCCACCGCATCAGCGAGTTCCGCGTCACGCTTGCCCTCGCTTGCCGGAACAACCTTGATTTCAAGGCCGGTAACAGCGTCCTTGCGGGTAGAAAGCACGGAACGGTAGTGCAAATCTTTTAGCTCAATATCCCGGGCGGGTCCCGGATGATCGGCCGGGCATTCCCCGCGTTTTACATCGTTGAGAACAGCCGCCAGGTGTTCCGGAGTAAGATTTTGCGGGAGGGAGAAGTCCCCCCAGGGGTGGCGGTTGGTATAAGAAACGGCGAAGGCTTGCTCCGCAAGTCCGGTCTGTTCGTCTTCGTTATCGGTATTTGTGTTAATTGATTCCGGGGCTTCCGGCTCTTCCGGCCCGCCAAAGAAAAAAACTTTAAGTTTCGCGGATTGGTGCTAAGCGGCGGGGACAACGCGGTATCGGAAACTTTGTTTCCGCCGGATACCCCTGTTCCGGTAACGTCGGACCTGCGGTCCGCGGCATAAATGATACGCCATGAGCAGATTAAACGAACTGATGTAAGGCTCGTGGGTTCCAACAAGCGAAAAGGGAGTGATACGCTTGAACTAAAAAGTAAGGGTTCGGGTCCGGTTTGTCACTCCGAGCCGGGCAAAATGGACGGGCAACCTCGGGCTAAAGACAGGAACCTGCTTGCGCGGGGGAGGCCCGTAGCGGGGACGGCGGCTTCGTAGCGGGTTTTGTCTCAGGCATCAGGCGGTATTGCAAGGCCCGGCGGTCTTATGGGATACTGCCTGGTATGGTAAAGGTTGCGACTATCGCGGGTTCCGATGCCTCGGGAGGCGCCGGGCTTGAGGCCGATTTAAAGACTTTTGAAGAATACGGGGTATACGGCATGGCCGCGGTAACCCTTATTGCCACGATGGACAGTGAAAACAACTGGGCTCACCGGGTGTTCCCCATAGAGGAGGCCGCCCTAAGGGCGCAGTTGGATACGGTTTTTAAAGGGGTGGGGGTCGCCGCGGTAAAATCCGGTATGTTGGGCAGTTTGTACGCGGTGGAATTGACCCGGGAGTATATCGGGAAGCACCGGATTGCCGGCTACGTCCTCGATCCGGTGATGGTCTGCAAGGGCGCCGGGGAGGCATTGAACCCGGAGCTGAACAGCAGCCTGGAGCAAAAGCTGCTTCCCCTGGCGGAACTTGCCACCCCGAATCTCTTTGAGGCGGGACAGCTTTCCGGTTTAGGGGAAGTCGCCTCCTTGGAACAGATGAAGGAAGCGGCCAGGATCATAGCGGGCAAGGGCGCCCGGAACGTATTGGTTAAGGGAGGGGCAAAGCTGCCGGGAGCGGCCGCGGCCCTGGATCTTTTCTTTGACGGAAGGAATTTCGAGGTCCTGGAGGCTCCCCTTATCAAAACCGGGTGGACCCACGGCGCGGGCTGCACCACCGCCGCGGCCATTACCGCGGGTTTAGCCCGGGGGCTTTCGGTGTACGAAGCCGTCGCCACAGCCAAAAGGTTTATCACCGAAAGTTTAAGCCGTAGTTTTGCCCTGAACCGCTGGGTCGGCCCGGGAAACCCCGGCGGCTGGCGCCGGGCCTTTGCCTGAGAGGGGAGCCGCGGGAAAGGGCGGGAACCTTGCAAGGGGGTAACCTTGAAGAGGCCGGGCGGCGCCTCATCAAAGGGCTTAAACGGCCTACCGGGCGCTACCCTTTCCGGATATAGAGGGGAATCGACACCAGCTCTTTGTCGTCGATGTACAACACAAAGTTCACCACCCCGGCGCTTTTAAAGTGCAGGTTCGATATGGTAAACAACAGGTGGGAGACGGCGGTGGCATTTCCCACCCCCTTTACCTCCACATGGCCGGAAATACTCTCCATGTTCATCTCCCCGTCCAGGTCGCGGGTTTCGATACGGAAGCTGTGGTTTGAAAATTCCCAAAGGTCAAAGCGGAGGCGGATAACCACCGAAAGCTGCGGGTGGATACAGGGGAAATGCCGGGAAATTATCGTGTCGAATGTCCCCACAATGGTAAGTTTGCCGCCGTTCTCCTGGGCAAAATCGCAAAAGGTAAAGAGTTCTGTTTTCATTAACGCCCCATATAAGCGATCAGTTCCCCTCGGCAGGGTCTGAAACCTCCGCCGCATCCTCCGCCGCGGAATAGCAGACAACCCGGTTACGCCCGGCGCTTTTGGCCTGGTAAAGGGCGATATCCGCGCGCCGGATCAGGACGTTTACGTACCTGCCCTCATCCGGGGCGGCGGCCAGATCCGCCATGGCGACGCCGAAACTCGCGGTAATGGTAACCGGGCCGTTTTCAAGGTTCACCGGATTGTTTATAAGGATCTCCCGGGCCCGCTCGGCAATGGCTAGGCCGGTGTTCAGATCCGCCCGGTTGAAGAAGAAGGCAAACTCCTCCCCCCCGTACCGGCCCATAAAATCGTTCTTCCGCAATACCCGGGAGACCGCCGACACCACATGCCGCAGGGCCTCGTCCCCTGCCTGATGTCCCCAAGTATCGTTGAATTTCTTGAAGAAGTCGATATCCATCATGATGATCCCGCAGAGTATGCCCTGACTCATGGCGGATTTTAGCTCCCGGCCTGCCCGGCTCAGAAAAGAACTGCGGTTCATCGCCCCGGTAAGGGAATCGTGGCTTGCCATGTACCGGAAACGGAATTCCCGCTCCTGCAGGGCCTCCACCGAGGAATTCCGCTGGTTTATCTCGTTGCGAAGGCCCTCCGCAAGTTCCCGCAGGGCCTTGACTTCCCGGTG
Source organism: Treponema sp. (assembly GCA_031271075.1). Classification (GTDB taxonomy): domain Bacteria; phylum Spirochaetota; class Spirochaetia; order Treponematales; family Breznakiellaceae; genus JAISFT01. The sequence goes on along the minus strand of JAISWN010000250.1, from coordinate 3,909 downwards.
AATGTCGGAAACAAAGGGCATATCCGCAAGTTTTCCGTCAAGCTCCGGCATCTCCGTGTCTTTAAGCAACTTCCAGATATGTTCCAGAGCCGGATACTCTCTTGGGGATAGTTCAGGAGAATCAATCTTCCCCACGTCCCTTTTTTCCATGTTTCTTTACCTTGTCATAATCGCATACCAAGTTACCAGATAAGGCCGCCTTGCGGGAAGGGGCCCAAGCGGATACTATGGGGCCATGACGAATTTTGTCCACCTCCACGTTCATTCTGATTTTTCCCTCCAGGACGCCGCGGTTTCGGTGATGAGCCTGGCGGACAGGGCGGAAGAGCTGGGAATGAAATACCTGGCCCTGACCGATCACGGCAATATGTTCGGGGCCATGGAATTCCTGGCCGCCTGCGAGGAAACGGTTAACGCCGAAGGCCGGCATGAAGGGCGGAAAAACCCGGTGCGGCCCATTATCGGCTGCGAAGTCTACGTTTCCCCCGGTTCCCGGTTCGACAAAAAGGGCGCCGAAAGCGATAACAAGTACTACCACCTGGTTCTCCTGGCATCCAACCGGGAAGGCTACCTCAACCTGGTCAAACTCTGCTCCTTCGCCTATACCGAGGGCTTCTACTACCGGCCCCGGGTTGACGAGGAACTCCTCTCCCGGTACCACGAAGGGCTTATCGCCCTTTCCGCCTGCGTATCCGGGGAGATCCCCAAGCTTATCCAGGCGGGCAGGCTTGAAGACGCGGAGGCCAAGGCCCGGCATTACCGGGATCTTTTCGGGAAGGATGGAGAGGGTAACCCGAATTTCTACCTGGAGATCCAGGATCACGGCATACCCGCCGGGGGGCTCCGGGGCTCCTCCCTTTCCCAGGGGGACATCAACAAGGCGCTGGCGGGGATCTCCCAAAAGACCGGCATTCCCCTGGTGGCCACCAACGATGTCCACTACCTTAACCGGGAGGACGTGGCGGCCCACGACATCCTCCTCTGCGTAGGCACCGGGAAACTCCGGACCGAGACGAAGCGGAAGAAGTACTACGGCGACCAGTTCTACTTCAAAACCGGGGACGAGATGGCGGCCCTGTTCCCCGAGTACCCCGAAGCCATTGCCAATACGGTACGGATCGCCGAGCGTTGCGTAAGCGAGGTGCCCAAGGTCAAAATCAAGGATCTGCCCCGCTACCTTCCGGAATTCAAGATCCCCCCGGGCTTTACCGATGCGGACGCATACCTCCGGCATCTGACCATGGAGGGGCTTGCCAAGCGTTACCCCAAAGAAAAAGAAGCCGCCACATCAGGGCCCCGGCCGGAAACCGGCGGCGGAGAGCTTCGGAACTGGGAAGACATCGAGAAACGGGCAGAATACGAGCTGGACACCATCATCCAGATGGGTTTTACCGGCTACTTCCTCATTGTGGCGGACTTTATCAACTGGGCCAAGGAACACGGTATCCCGGTAGGAAAGGGCCGGGGCTCCGGGGCCGGTTCCATTGTGGCCTATTCCCTGCGGATCACCGACATAGACCCCCTCAGGTACAAGCTGGTCTTCGAGCGCTTCCTCACCAGCGAGCGGATATCCATGCCCGACTTCGACATCGACTTTGCCAACGAGGGCCGGGAGGATGTGATTAGGTACGTTACCGAAAAGTACGGCCGGGAGCAGGTGGGGCAGATCATCACCTTCGGCACCCTGGGGGCCAAGGCGGTGATCAAAGACGTGGCCCGGGCATTGGGCGTCTCCATCCCCGAATCGGAGATGATAACCAAACTTATCCCCAAAGACCCCAAGATCACCCTGGCGAAAGCCTTTGCGGGGGAACCGAGGCTCCGGGAACTGGAACAAGATTCCCGCTACACCGAACTCTTTGCCCTGGCCCGGAAGCTTGAGGGCCTCCACCGTCATTCCAGCATCCACGCCGCCGGGGTGGTGATCGGCAAATCAGCCCTTTACAACTTTGTCCCCCTCTTTAAAGATCCCAAGACCGGGGGCATAGCCACCCAGTACAGCATGAACTTCCTGGAAACCTGCGGCCTCGTGAAGATGGACTTCCTGGGCCTCAAGACCCTGGACGTGATAAAGCATACGGAAGAGCTTATCCGCAACCGGGGCGGACAGTACGGGGATTTCAACATCGAAAACATCAGCGAATCCGGCACGCCCGAATCGGAAGCGGTCTTTAAGATGTTAAGCGAGGGGAAGAGTTTTGAAATCTTCCAGTTTGAATCCGAGGGGATGCAGAGCATTCTGAAGCAGGCAAAACCCGGCAGGCTTGAGGATCTTATCGCCCTCAACGCCCTCTACCGGCCCGGGCCCATCGACAGTATACCCCAGTTCATCGAGTCCAAAAACGGCCAGCGGGCTATCGAATACCCGGCGCCGGGCCTGGAACCTATCCTCAAGGAAACCTACGGGGTCATTACCTACCAGGAACAGGTCATGCAGGTGGCCCAGGTGCTGGCGGGTTACAGCCTGGGGCAGGCGGATCTGCTCCGCCGGGCCATGGGGAAAAAGAAAAAAGAGGTAATGGACAAGGAAAAGGCGCGGTTCATCGAGGGGGCTTTGCGGCAGGGTTACAAGCCGGAGGAGGCCGATAAGGTTTTCGAGCTCCTGGCCCCCTTCGCGGGCTACGGCTTCAACAAGAGCCATGCCGCCGCCTATTCGGTGCTGGCCTACCAGACCGCCTACCTCAAGGCAAACTTCCCCGCGGAATTTATGGCCGCCAACCTTTCCAACGAGATCCACAGCACGGACAAGGACAAACTTTCCGAATGTATCGACGAGGCGCGGAAGATGGGTCTTGCCATCGATCCGCCCGACATAAACCGTTCCGACAAGCTCTTTACCGTGGTGGAGGGCCGCATCATCTACGGTTTCCTGGGGATCAAGGGCCTGGGGGAAGGCCCGGCGGAGGAGATCGTGAAAGGCCGGGGGGAAGGCCCCTACCGGGACTTTATGGATTTCCTTGACCGGGTGGATATTAAGGCCGTAGGCAAGAAGGTGGTGGAACTGCTCATCCAGACCGGGGCCTTTGACAACCTGGCCGCCGGCCCGGGCCAGAGCCGGAAAGATGGTCAAAACCGGGGGATCCTCCTGGGAAACCTGGAGAAGGCGGTGGAATATGTCCAGAACATCAAGGACGAAAAAAAGTTCGGCCAGGCCAGCCTCTTCGGCGACACGGGGGAAAAGGAATACCCGGACTTCCTATTCGAGCCTTTTCCCGAAACAAGCAGGGAAGAAAAACTGCGGCTGGAAAAGGAGCTTATCGGCTTTTACTTCTCAGGCCATCCCATGGACGAGTACCGGGAGATCTGGCAAAAGATAGTGAAGGTGGATTTGGGAAACCCCGAAAGTTTCAAAACCGGAAGCTGTATCCTGGTGGGGATCATCAAGAGCCTTAAAACCATCGTAACCAGCAAGGGGGACCGGATGGCCTTCGCCACCCTGGCGGATTACAACGGCGAGATAGAGGTAACGTTCTTCTCCAGGGCCTGGGAAAAATGCGGGGATCAGGTAGAGGTGGACAAGGTAGCGATTCTGCGGGGGAAGATAGAATACCAGAAGGACAAGGATCATTACAGTTTTGTTGCCGAAGACGGGATAAACGCCGGAGAGGCGGACGCGGCGGCAAGGGAAGAAGAAGCCCGGGAGCGGAAATGGGACAAGTTCCGCAATATCTGGAAGTATACGGCGGATCTGAAAAGCGGCGGCCTGGGGAAGGCGGCAAAGGGAAACTACACGGTAGTCGGCCTCCTCAAGTCCCTGCGGGAATTCAAGGACAAGAAAGGCAGCGACATGGCCTTTGGAACCCTGGAGGATTACGAAGGGGAAATTCCCCTGGTGTTCTTCGCCCGTGTCTGGGCGGAGTGCCGGGATCTCCTGAACCTGGACGAGATTGTGGCCCTCAAGGGAAGCAT
>JAISWN010000245.1 GCA_031271075.1 Treponema sp. | reverse complement strand
GTGGCGGAATATCTGAATGAAATTTTCGGAATGGACGATAACGCGGGGCTTACCGCCTTTCCCCTCCTGAATATCCCCATAGGCGGCAGGGCCGAAGGCATGGCTTCCGCCTTCGCGGCGGTGGCAGACGACGCTTCATTTATCGAATTTAACCCCGCGGGCTCCTCCATGCTTTCCCGGTCGGAGCTGGCCTTTTACCACAACAACTGGATAGGGGACACCAAAATCGAGGGCCTGGTGTACACAAACCGGATAAAAAACCTGGGTTTTGCCGCCGCGGTAAAGTGGCTTTACACCCCCTTTACCGAATACAATCTCTACGGGGAGCGGGTATCCAAAGGCTACTATTCGGAAGCCGAAGCGGCGCTGAACGTATCGTACAACTTCTTTTCCGGCTACTACTTCTCCGGCCTTTCCCTGGGGGCCAACCTGAAGGGAGCCTTCCGCTTTATGCCGGACTACGCGGACAAACAAAGCGGTTCGGTCATGTCCGGCTCCGGCCTGGATCAGTCCGCGGGAATGGGCATGGCGGATCTGGGGGCCCTTACCCGCTTCAATTTTCTGAAATTCTACTACAGCCGGGAACGGAACAGTTCGGCGGCCCTGGTGATCCGAAACCTGGGCCCCCCTTCCCGGGGGGAGGCCCTGCCCTCGTCGATAGTAGCCGCCTTTTCCTGCAAACCCCTGCGGCCCATCCTCCTCTCCTTTGATTTCTTCCTCCCCTTCAACATGAGGGATCCGAAGCTTTCCGAAAAACCCTGGTGGGCCGGCGCCCTTTCCGTGAGAGTAACCGACTTCCTCTCCATGCGGGGAGGGCTCATGGCAAAGTCGGGGAACTTCCGCCTGACGGTAGGGAGCGCGGTGAACCTTAAAAAGATCTCCCTGGATGTAAACTACACCATGGATCTCTTGACCCAGCTACAACCCCTCAACCGGGTAAGCCTGGGCGTGCGTCTGGATCTGGGGGATCAGGGAAGGGCCCGTCTGGCCGCGGAGACAGACCGCTTCTATCTGGAAGGGCTGGATGCCTACGCCCTGGGTGATTATTCCCTGGCCTATCGTAACTGGAGGGAAGCTCTGAGGCTGAACCCCCAATTCGTTCCCGCCAAAGAAAGCCTCGCGGTTCTTGAAGAGGTTATGGCGGTACAGCGGCGTCTGGACGAACTCCAGCGCCTGGATTTCTAAACATTCATATTACCAACACCAAACCCCCGAATAAAAAGGGACCGATCTGTCCCGGACAAAAGCCGGGAGCCCAAGACGGGTTTGGAACTGGTGGATATCAACAACCTCGTCCTGAAGTCGAACCTGCGGTTCGGCGGGGTATTAAACCCCCTCGGCACGAATAAAAAAACCTCCCGGGAAAAGGAGGTGAGGAAACCCGGGAGGCGGCCTGATAGGCGGTCGGTGTCAAGCAAAGATGTCGCACAAGCACAAAATGCTATGTATGTCGGTGTTACCATCTAAAACCGCTATCCTAGACACCTTAAAGTTAAAGCTTTTTCGGGTACGGGTCAAGCGTTTCGGAAAATATATAAAAATTCCCCTTGCCGGGGCCCTTTGGGGGTGAAATTCCGCAAATTCCTAGGAAGCTGTGGGACTTTGTGGATTTTTTGCATGAATATGCAAAAAAACCCGATTAACCAGCCCCTTACGGAGTTTGCAAGGTATAAATTTGCAATGAGTTGCAAATTTATACTATTTTGGGACAAAGCCCCACAAACTCCTAGAGCTTAAATTAAGAAAATAGTGTAGAATAAAATTATGAATCATCCAGGAGGAAGAATCCCTATTACCGCAAGACCGGTTCACGCCCTGGTTCTTTTCTGCCTGCTCTGGGCGGGATCTTTCCTTTCCGCCCAGGACGCGGAAGGGCAAAAGGCTTCGGGCGGCGCGAATGAGAGGAAGGCGTGGATCATCCCGGTTCAGGGGGACATAGAACCGTCCATGACCGCCTTTGTGCGCCGGGAAGGCCGGAAAGCCGTGGCCGGGGGGGCTGAATTTATCATTTTCGAGATTGACACCTTCGGGGGCCGGGTGGATTCGGCCCTTCAGATCACCTCGTTTATCACTTCAATTAAAAGCGCCCGTACCATTGCCTGGGTAAACTCTGGGGCCGCCTCTATGGGGGTCAGTTGGTCCGCCGGGGCGCTTATCGCCCTGGCCTGCCAGGATATCTATATGGCATCCGGTACTTCCCTGGGGGCCGCGGCCCCGGTAACCATCGGGATGGACGGCTCCTCCGAAGGGGCGGGCGAAAAGACTGTCGCCGCGGTCCGTTCCCAGATGGCCGCCCTGGCGGAACGAAACGGCCACCCGGTGGGGATCGCCCTGGCCATGGTGGATTACGATGTGGAACTCTGGGAGGTTCTGGTGAACGGTCAGGCCAGTATCCTTACCCTGCCGGAACTGGAACTGCTGGAAAAAATTTCGGCCGAATCCTCCGGGCCGGAACGGCAGACCCTCATATCCCCCCAGGGAAAGCTCCTCTCCCTGACCGCCGGGGAGGCCGTCCGTTTCGGCCTGGCCCGGGGTCTTGCCAATGACCGGGAGGCCCTGTTTACCACCGCCGGTATTTCCGGCCAGGTGGTGGAAAGTTCCCCCGGCACTGCCGACGGGCTTATCTCTTTCCTCACATCCGCCCCGGTACAGGCCCTGCTGATCATCCTGGGGCTGGTTATGATCTTCCTGGAAATCCAAAGCCCTGGTTTCGGCATTTTCGGGGTGGTGGCGATTGTCGCTTTCGCCACCGTGTTCGGCTCCGAGGCCCTTCTGGGCAAGGTAGGCTCCGCCGAGATCGTCCTCTTTATCCTGGGAGTGGCGCTGCTGGCGGTGGAGATATTTTTGCTTCCCGGTTTTGGCGTGGCGGGAATATCCGGTCTTACGGCAATCGGCGTATCCCTGGTCCTTTCTATGCAGGACTTTACTATCCCCCGCTTTGACTGGGAATGGCAGTTTCTAGGACGGAATGTGGTAGTAGTGTGTATTGGGATGCTGGCGGCGGTTCTGGGAATCGTGATAATCGCCCTGTTGAGCCCCCGGCTCCATTTGTTCGACGCCCTTACCCTCAAGACCCGTATCACCGCGACCGCCGGGGGGAGTCCGGAAGAAGCCTCCCCGCCGGGCCGGGGGGATTACGCGGATCTGGTGGGCAAGATCGGCGTGGCGGCTAGCATCCTGCGGCCCTCGGGCCGGGTGGAGATTGACGGTGAGATCTACTCCGCGGAAGCGGACGGCTCTTTTGTTGAACCGGGCCAGGGGGTAAAGGTTACCCGGGTCCGGGGAAATATCGTAACGGTACGGTTAGTTTAGGAGGAGTAAGAGATATGAGAATTGACGTGGTTATTGTTGTAGCCCTGGCGGCTATCCTTGCCCTGGGGTTTGTGCTGATCTTCTTCCGGTTTTTCGGCCTCTGGTTCCGGGCGCTCCTTTCCGGCGCTTATGTGGGCATGGGAAAGCTCGTGGGCATGTGGCTGCGCCACGTAAATCCCGGCGTTATTGTGGATTCCCGGATCATGCTGTCCAAGGCGGGGATTGATGTAGACAGCGATATGCTGGAAACCCACTTCCTCGCCCGGGGGGATGTGATGAAGGTAAGCCGGGCCCTGGTGGCGGCCAACAAGGCCAATATCGAACTGCCCTTCCAGCGGGCCGCCGCCATCGATCTCGCGGGCCGGGATGTGCTGGAGGCGGTGCGGACCAGTGTTAACCCCAAGGTCATCGACTGCCCGGATTCCACCAAGGGGAAGGTTACCATTGACGCGGTGGCAAAGGACGGCATCCAGCTCTGTGTTAAGGCCAGGGTTACCGTGCGGGCCAACATTGAGCGGCTGGTCGGCGGCGCTACCGAAGAGACCATCATTGCCCGGGTGGGTGAAGGCATCGTTACTACCATCGGCTCCTCCGAAACCTACAAAGTGGTGCTGGAGAATCCGGACACCATCTCCAAGCGGGTACTTGAAAAGGGTCTGGACGCGGGAACCGCCTTCGAGATCCTGTCGATTGATATCGCCGACATTGACGTAGGGCAAAACGTGGGCGCCAAACTCCAGGCCGACCAGGCGGAGGCGGACAAACGGCGTTTCCAGGCGGAAGCGGAAAAACGCCGGGCCGCGGCCCAGGCCCAGGAACAGGAGATGATCGCTTTGGTGCAGGAGAACCGGGCCAAGGTGGTTCTGGCGGAGGCGGAAATTCCCCTGGCCATTGCCGAGGCTTTCAAAAACGGCCACCTGGGGGTGATGGATTATTACCGGCTTAAAAACATCCAGGCCGACACGGATATGCGGGCATCCATCGGCGGATCGTCCGTGGAAGGTTCCCCACCCGCATGAGCTACCTGATAAACTTCCTGCTTTCCAATCTGATACCCATTATCATCGTTGTATCCGTGGTTTTGCGGATCTACAGGGGCTTAAAAAGCTCCGCCGATTCCCGGCGCGGGAAAGCCGGGCCGGTGCTGTTCCGGGAAGCGGAAGAACAGGACGAGACGGCCCTGGAAGAGGATCGGGACATGGGGGACGATATACAGCCCCGGTTCTACCTGGCGGAATCGGCCCCTCCCCGGCAGATACCGGTTCAGCCTCCCGCTCCTTCCCTGGTTCCCCTTTCGGAACTTAAACCCCTGGAGTCCGCCTCCTCCGGCCTGATCCCCAAAGAGACGGCTTTCCACCCCGAGGCCCTTCAGGCGGAGCCCTGGCCGGCCTTGCGGCAGGTTCCCCCTTCCCCGGCGGAGATCCCTCCCCCCGTTCCCGCCTTTTTCCGCCGGATCAGCGCCCTGCGCCCCATGCAGCAGGCCCTTGTCTTTTCGGAGATCCTGGGGCCTCCCCGGGGGATGGCGTCCGGTTAACGGGCTTCCTTTGGGAGCCTCTGGGACGGAGTACGGATTGTTCCGGGGTTCCTTATTTGGTATCTTAGCAGTATGAAGGTGATCACCTTGGGGAACGAACTGCTCCGGCAGAAGGCGGCGGCGGTTAAGGATATAAACGGGGAAATTAAAAAAATCGCGGAGGAGATGATAGACACCCTTCACAGACAGAAGGGGGTGGGGCTGGCAGGCCCCCAGATCGGCCTTATGAAGCGGATCTTTGTGATTCACATAGAGGGGGATGAGCCCAGGATTTTTATCAACCCTTCGATTACCGCCACATCCCAGGAAACCATAAAATACGAGGAAGGCTGCCTGTCTATCCCCGGCGTCTGGGCGAACGTGGTTCGTCCCCGGTCGGTCAGGATTCAGGCATGGAACGAGAAGGGCCGGCCTTTCACCATGGAAACCGAAGGCATCCTGGCCAGGGTGATCCTGCACGAATACGATCATCTGGAGGGGGTTCTGTTTATCGACCGGCTTCCCCCCCAAAAGCGGGAGCGGATACTGGCGAAACTCGATAAAATCGCGGTGGGGGAGGGGGCCCCCGGAACCGGGTGAGGGTACTCTACGCGGGGAGCCCCGCCATTGCCGTTCCCGCCCTTGAGGCGCTGGGAGACCTGACTTTGGAATCTGAAGGCCGGGGGGTAATCGTGCTTGCCGGGGCGCTTACCAATCCGGACAGCCCCAGGGGGCGGCGCGGTAGTTCCGAACCCACCGGGGTAGGGGCCGCCGCGGAAGCCTTGTCCCGGCGTTTTGTTGCCCGGGGACTTTCCCCCCTGCAGGTGATCAAACCGGAAAGCCTTAAAACCGGGGCCCGGGAGCTTACGGCGGCCCTGAAGCCCGATCTCCTGGTAAGTTTCGCCTACGGCAGGATCTTCGGCCCCCGGTTTCTTGCCCTTTTCCCCCTGGGGGGGATCAATATCCACCCGAGCCTCCTCCCCAGGTACCGGGGACCCACCCCTATTCCCCAGGCGATCCTGGCGGGGGACAGGGAAACGGGCGTTACGATCCAGCGCCTTGCCCCGGAGATGGACAGCGGGGATATTCTGGTTCAGGAGCGGGTACCCCTTTCGGGCAGGGAAACCACCGCTACCCTGAGCGCCCTCATGGCCCGTAAGGCCGCGGAACTCCTCCCCCCCCTGCTCCGGGGCCTGGCCGCGGGAAGCCTCGAAGCCCTGCCCCAGAACCACCGGGAGGCCAGCTACTGTTCCCTAATCGCCAAAGAAGAGGGCCTCATCGACTGGACTAAGAGCGCCCCGGAGATCGACGCCAAAATCCGGGCCTATAATCCCTGGCCCCTCTCCTGGACTTACCACGGGAAGGACCGGCTCTATATTCTTGAGGCTGAGCCTTGGACAGAGTCCCGGGCGGAAACGGAACCGGGAGAATCCGCCGGGCTTTCCCCGGAGGGCGGAAACGGGCCGGAGCTTTCCCCCCCAGGCGCCCTTCCGGGCCTTGTCCTGGGCATAGACAAAGGGCGGGGGATACTGGTACAAACGGGAAGGGGAGTGCTGGCGCTGAAGATCCTCCAGTACCAGGCAAGGAAAGCTCTGGAATGGCGCGCTTTTCTCAACGGGGCGCGGAACTTTATCGGCGCTTGTTTAGGATCTTCCGGCGGCGGTTAGGAAAGCATGGGCCTTATCAACCTGAATCGGGACACAATAGAAGGCTGCATAGCCAACCATCTCAGGCTTTTTGTTTCCATGGCCTTTGGCCTCATGGTATTTGTAGGCGTCATAGCGGCGTCGATCTTTTTCATCGCCGTCCGCGGGGCGGAGCAGACCATGGTTCCCGATGTCCGAAACAAGGAGCTTACCGAAGCCCTGCTGGAATTGCAGACCAAGGAACTGTACCCCCGGATACAGCTCCGCTACTCCCAATCCTCCTGGGACAAGGGACTTATCCTGGAGCAGGAGCCCCGGGCGGGCACCATCGTCAAAGCGGGCCGCAGGATCCGCCTGGTGGTAAGCCGGGGGGTGATGATCAGCAAGGTGGAGAATTACCTGGGCCGCAACATCGACGAGGTGCGGATGGAACTGCGAACCCTGGCCGCCGAGCTCAATTCCGCGGGGGGAACGGGACAGCCCCTCTTTACCCTCCGGGAACCTTTCATGTACGAGTATTCCTCCGAGCCCGCCGGGCTTATTCTCCAGCAGAGCCCCGAGCCGGGAACGGGAATATCCGGGCCCACGGCGCTGGAATTTGTGGTAAGCCGGGGGCCAAGGGAGACGATCCAGACCATCCCCGGCCTTACGGGGCTTTCCGTTGAGCAGGCCCTGGCCCGGATTAGTCAAAGCGGAATCAATTTTATCTTTTCCCTGGGGGAACCTGATGGAGGCGAGGGGGGGGGAACCGTGACCGCTCAGGAACCGGGGGGAAATTCCCAGGTTTCCGCCGGTACGCAGGTGCATCTGACGGTGAGTCCCCCGGAAAAACTGGAAGCCGGGGAGATCTTCGCCATATTCCGGTACCGGATTCCGGAGAACCCTTACCCCCTGTCGGTCAGGCTGGAAGCCCTGCTTCCCAGTGGGGAGCGGAGGCAGCTTATTACCGTAAACTACCGGGGCGGCGAATTTACCGTCCCCTACCGGCTTCCCGTGGGAACCGAACTGAGCCTCTTCATGCTTAACCGGGAAATGCACCGCGAGACCATTGCCGCCCCCCTGGATACCCCCGCCCTGGATCGCTTGTAGGATTTCTATTTGCCGTTGTTTTTTTTCCCGTTCCGGGTTATCTTGCCTATAACACTGGCCTATAATACCGGTTCATGCCGGCCGCGCGGATCGCCCAAAGGCAAGACCCCGGCTGAGGGGATTCTGTGAGCACTCAAAGTAACGATAGATACGATCTTACCCGGGGAAACATCGCCGCCAAACTGCTGCGGGTGGCCTTGCCCATAATGGGGATGCAGTTTACCCAGATGGCCTATAACCTGACGGATATGTTCTGGTTGGGCCGCCTGGGAAGCGGCGCGGTGGCCGCCGCCGGCGCGGCGGGGATGTACCTGTGGCTTTCCTTCGGCTTTCTCCTGGTGGGACGGATGGGCGCGGAGATCGGGGTGGCCCAGTCCCTGGGCCGGGGGGAAAAGAAAGAGGCCCTGGCTTACTCCCAAAATTCCCTGGTTCTGGGGCTCCTTCTGGGCCTCCTCTTCGGCCTTGTCATGCTTCTCTTCCCTGAAAGGCTCACCGGTTTTTTTAACTTTAAGGAAAGCCTTGTGGCCCGGGACTGCGCCGCCTATCTTTTTACGGTAGCCCCGGGTGTGCCCCTTACCTTCGTCTCCGGCGTGATCATGGGGACGTTTATCGCCTACGGCAATTCCCGCAGCCCCTTCGTCCTCAACGGCGCGGGCCTGGTGTTAAACATGGTTCTGGATCCGGCGCTTATCCTGGGGGCCGGCATGGGCGTGCGGGGGGCGGCGCTGGCGACCGCCGTTTCCCAGGCCCTGGTAACAATACTGTTTTTCATCGGGATCTGCCGTTTCAAAAACCGCCCCTTTGGTTCTTACTTTTTCCGTTTCAAAATAGAAAAACAAAAACTGCGGCGGATTCTTGCCTGGTCCGTTCCCATTGCCCTGGAAAGCATCTTCTTCTGCTTCCTCTCGATGATCACCAGCCGCATAGAAGCCTCCTTCGGCACTCGGGCGGTGGCGGCGGGAAAGCTCGGCGCCCAGGTAGAATCCCTCACCTGGCTTATGGGCGGGGGATTCTGCTCCGCCCTGATCTCCTTTACAGGGCAGAATTACGGGGCGGGAAAATTTGACCGGGTGCGCCGGGGCCTAAGATTCTCGTTCCGCTTCATGAGCGGCTGGGGGATCATGGTTTCCCTGCTGCTCTTTTTTGGCGGGAAAGCCATTTTCTCAGTTTTTCTGCCGGAGCCGGGAGTGGTCGCGCTGGGAACCGCCTATCTGCGGATCTTTGCCTTCTGCCAGCTTGCCATGTGCCTTGAAGGCACAGCATCCGGCGCTTTCAAGGGTATGGGGAAAACCATCCCCCCTTCCCTGGTGAGTATCACGACCAACCTTGCGCGCCCCGTTCTGGCCCTGTTCCTTTCCCGGACCAGCCTGGGAATCTACGGGGTATGGATTGCCGTGAACATCACCGCCAACATCCGGGGTCTGTGGATATGCCTCTGGTACTTTTTTCTTGAGGGAAAACTCTGCAAGGCCCGCCCGGCTCCTTAGGGTCTGCTGATTCCGTGATGAAAATACATTTTGGAACACTCTCTTGCCAATCCACACCCCCCAGGGTACATTTAATCTATGTTTGACAAATTCATTAAAACGCTCTTCGGTTCCCAGCACGAGCGGGATCTGAAGGCGCTTCTTCCCATACTGCACGCGGTAAATGAAAAGGAGGCCTGGGCCGCAGCCCTTCCGGCGGAGGAATTCCCCCGCATGACAGCCCTGTTCCGGGATCGTTACGCCAAAGGCGAGGGTCTGGACAGTATGCTTCCCGAAGCCTTTGCCCTGGCCCGGGAGGCTGCCCGGCGCTGCCTGGGGGAACGGCCTTACGATGTCCAGGTCCTGGGCTCCGTTGTGCTGCACCAGGGGAAGATAGTGGAGATGAAAACCGGGGAAGGCAAGACCCTGATGAGCGTGGCCGCGGTGTACCTCAACGCCATCCCCGGCAAGGGTATCCACGTTGTAACCGTGAATGATTACCTGGCCGGCCGGGACGCCGAATGGATGCGGCCCATATTCACCTGCCTGGGGCTGACGGTGGGAACGATCCTTTCCGATATGGACAATGCCCGGCGCAAGGAGAACTACGCCTGCGACGTAACCTACGGAACCAATAACGAATTCGGCTTTGATTACCTGCGGGACAACATGCATCTTTCCCTGGAAAGCCGGGTTCAGCGGGGACACCATTTCTGTGTGGTGGACGAGATAGACTCCATCCTCATTGACGAGGCCCGTACTCCCCTGATCATCTCCGGCGCCGCGGAGGACGACACCTTTAAATACGCCGAGGTTGACCGGCTCCTCTCTTCCCTTGAGGAGGTGACGAAAAAGGCCAACGGCGAATACCCCGACGAAACCCAGGGGGAGGAGGTTGTCGGAGACTACAAGACAAATGAGAAGAACAAGTCTATCTCTTTTAGCAACGCCGGGCTTGCCAAAATTGAGACGATCCTGCAGAAGCGGGGCCTTATCAAAGGCGCCATTGTGGACGAAGAGAATTTTGAGTACATCCATTACTTTACCCAGGCCCTGCGGGCCCATAAACTTTTCGCCATCGACGTGGATTACGTAGTCCAGGACGGCCAGGTACAGATCGTGGACGAGTTCACCGGCCGTATCCTTTACGGCCGCCGCTATTCCGACGGGCTCCACCAGGCCATTGAAGCCAAGGAACGGATCAAGATCGCCCAGCGAAACCGGACCCTGGCTACCATAACCTTCCAGAACTACTTTAGACTGTATGAAAAAATATCAGGAATGACCGGAACTGCCGACACCGAGGCGGTAGAGTTCAATAAAATATACAGCCTTGACGTGGCCGTGATTCCCACCAACCTGCCCGTGGCCCGGCGTGATGAAGACGACGTGGTCTACCTCAACGAAAAAGATAAGTACGATGCCCTCTGCGACGAAATTGCCGGGGCCCACAAGAAGGGCCAGCCCATGCTGGTAGGCACGGTGTCTATCGAGAAGTCGGAGACCCTTTCCGGCCTCCTTACCCGCCGGGGGGTACGCCACGAGGTGCTGAACGCCAAGAACCACGCCAGGGAAGCCCTGATTATCGCCGAAGCCGGGGCCAGGGGAGCGGTTACTATCGCCACCAACATGGCCGGCCGGGGCACGGATATTAAGCTGGGGGGGAACCCCGAATTCCGGGCGAGGAAAAAGGCAGGGACAAACGCCACCCCGGAACAGTACGCGGCGGCCTACCGGGAAGAGTATGAGAAATGGCGGAAAGACTACCAGGAGGTGAAGGATCTGGGGGGGCTTTACGTTATCGGGACTGAGCG
>JAISWN010000232.1 GCA_031271075.1 Treponema sp. | reverse complement strand
CTCATCCCTCCCCCCCAGTTAACTCCCGCGCTCCGAGCCCCCGCCTCAACCCCTGGGGGGGGGGGGGGCGCGCCCCCCCAAACAACAACAAATCATGGGAAGCGGGGCCGGGACGCTTTCTGCGCCGGGTATGCGGCAAGGACGCAGGGCAACGAGGATGTTCGCGGCGGATAATGCGTAATTTGTCATGGCGGCCTCCTTATCCGTAAGTACCTGAGCCCTTGGCTCTTGAAAAACCGGCCAAAGGCCCCGGTCTTTCCCTTAAATCCGGGGAAGCCGTTCCAAAAACTGAAGTTTTGGAACAGCCTCGCCTGGTAACTCTATTCAACCACAGCGCGATTCCAAATTTTTTTTTTGTGCTTTAACAAAGAGGGCCCTGCCCCCGGCTTCGCCCTCTTTCGATCCCAATCGGCTCAGTTGGGACAGGTCCCTTCTCCATTCCGCTGGTTTCCGTTATCCTCATCTTCTAATAACACGGTTTTCGCAGGGTGTCAAGCCTTTTCGCTGTTTGCCCTTTTCGCTGTTTGTTGATTTTTAATTCAGAATTGCCGGAAGGCGTTCCAGGGCCCTTCCCAATCCGCCGCGATCCGCATAATCTGTAGTAAAGGACTTCCGGCAGGCCGCGTAACCAGGGGCCCAAAACAGGGTTCTACCTGGTAGTATGGCTCGGGAATCCAGACTTCGGGAGGGGGGCACGACAATGTATTTCGATTACTATTACCTGGTACTGGTGTTACCCGCCGTTGTACTTTCCCTTTTTGCCCAGATTTTGGTTAAATCGACTTTTGCCAAGTATTCCCGGATAGGCTGTTCCCGGAATATAACCGGCGCCGGCGCGGCCGCCTACCTTCTAAAGGTTAACGGCATACAGGGTGTGCGCGTTGAGGGGGTTGCCGGTTCCCTGACCGACCATTACGATCCCGCTTCCCGGGTATTACGGCTTTCCCGGCCGGTCTACGGCGAATCATCCATCGCGGCGGTGGGGGTGGCGGCTCACGAGACAGGCCACGCCATTCAGCACGCGGTTCATTACGCCCCTCTGGCGCTGAGGAGTACCCTGGTTCCGGTGGCGAATATCGGCTCCTCCTTTGGGCCTATTCTGGCGGTGGCGGGGCTTTTCCTCTCCCTGCCCTTCCTTATCGATCTGGGAATTGTCCTCTTCGGCTGTGCGGTGCTTTTCTATGTGGTTACCCTGCCGGTGGAATTTAACGCCTCCGCCAGGGCCGTCGCGGTTTTGCGGGAAAACCGGGTGCTGAGCGCCGAAGAGCTTGCGGGGGTTAGGAAGGTGCTTACCGCCGCGGCGCTGACCTACGTGGCTTCGGCCCTTACGGCCCTGATGAGCCTTTTAAGGCTGGTACTGATCTCCCGGAACCGGCGCAGGTAGCGCGGCGGGCGGTGATTCGGCGCGAAAGATATTCCGCTTGAATAAGCCTTCCAAAAAGAGGATATTTGAATCATGGATGAATTCGGGGCCGGGAACCCTAATGACAAAAAAAAACCTCCCGAGGGACCTCAGTTTCCCTTTGGAGGCGGCAAATTCCCCAAACTTCCGGACATGAAACCCTTCGGGGGCTGGAAGTTCACCATTATCTATATCCTCATCCTGATCGTGGGGATGAGCCTCTTTAACTACGTCTTCCTTAGCCGGGTAAACCCGACCATCGACTTTTCCGAATTCAAGGCCCGGATCGCCAACGGCGAGATTAAGCGGGTGGAACTGACCGATTCCTACTTTACCGGCTATACCACCGCGAACCAGCGGGATTCGGCTCCCCGGTCGCCCATCCGGAGCCCCTACCTGGGCCTTGCCGAACCGGTGTACCGGACCGTGCCTATCAACGATCCGGAAATCATCAAGCTAATGGACGAAAAAAACATAGCCTACTACGCGGTCTCCCGGGAAGGGAGCGTTATCCTCAACATCATCTTTTCCTGGGTTCTGCCCATTGCCTTTTTCTTCTTCATCTGGCGCTTCCTGATGAAGCGGCTGGGTACCATGGGGGGCAACGTGCTTTCCGTGGGGCAGAACCGGGCGGTAATCGTGGCGGAGGGGGATATTGTTACCCGCTTCAACGATGTGGCCGGGGTTGACGAGGCCAAGGAAGAACTGGTGGAGGTGGTGGACTTTCTCAAAAATCCCCAAAAATACACCGACATTGGCGGCAAGATCCCCAAAGGGGTGCTGCTGGTGGGCCCCCCCGGTACGGGAAAGACCCTGCTTGCCCGGGCGGTAGCCGGAGAGGCGCGGGTACCCTTCTTCCGCATGTCCGGGGCGGATTTTGTGGAGATGTTTGTCGGCGTGGGGGCGGCCCGGGTACGTGATCTATTCAAGCAGGCCCGCGAGAAGGCGCCGTGCATCATCTTTATTGACGAACTTGACGCCATCGGCAAAAGCCGGATCAACAATATCGCCGGGGGCAACGATGAGCGCGAGCAGACCCTGAATCAACTGCTTGTGGAGATGGACGGCTTTGACGGCACTTCCGGGCTTATCATCCTGGCCGCCACGAACCGGCCCGACGTGCTTGATCCGGCGCTGCTGCGGCCCGGCCGCTTTGACCGGCAGGTGCTGGT
>JAISWN010000201.1 GCA_031271075.1 Treponema sp. | reverse complement strand
TGAACCGGCGGAGGCGGTACGGGCCTTTCCCTTCCTTTCCCCCCGGGGCCGCCTCCTGGTTTTGGACCGGGGCATCCCTCCGGTCTCAAGCATGCTGGGGAAACCCTACGATCCCGCGGTGATGATAGGCTGCCTGCGGGACCGGCTTGAAGGGGAGGGGCGGCTTTCACTGGTCTCCTGGGAATCCCTGCGGCAGCACTGCGACAGCCCCAGGGTACTCAACGTTGCCCTCCTGGGCCGGGCCATTGCCGGGGGGATCCTCCCCTTCAGCCGGGAAGAGATACTGGCGGTACTCAGGGAGCGGCTCCCCCCAAAGTACCTGGATATGAACATCCGGGCCCTGGGAGTTTGCGGGGCTTTGCCCTAAAAAGGAACTTTTTCGGAACCCGGTTAGGTTGTGAAGGCTCGTGTTCCTTTTTTCAGTGTTTCGTGCTATTTTTAAACAGGACAACATGAGTCAAATTTCCGAAACAAGAGCGGAACAGCTTAACCAGTCAATCTTGGAGTTGTTCCTGGAAAACAGCCCGGATATCATTCTTTTCTTTAACCCGGACGGTTCCTTTGCTCAGTGCGGCGGTGCCTTTCTCAGGCTGGCCGGGATTGCCGATTTTTCCCTCATCAAAGGCCGCCCTTACCGGGATGTTTTTGGCGGTTTAAACAGCCTTTCCCTCGGAAGCCTGCTGGATCGGCTATTCTCCGAGGCCGCCCAATCCCCTAAGCCTTCGCTGGCGGGGGAGGCTGCCTTGGACATTGCCGGAAATGGCCGCCCCCGGCGTTACAGTCTGCATTTTAGCTCCGGCGGCAGTGGGGCCATACTGGTTCTCCACGATATCGAGGGTTTTCTGGCCGCCAAAGAGGATGCCGAGCGGGCAAGTTCCGCCAAGGGGGACTTCCTGGCCAACATGAGCCACGAGATCCGCACCCCCCTCAACGCCATCATCGGCATGACCAGTATCGCCAGAAATTCCCGGGATCCGGATAAAAAAGATTACTGCCTGGATAAGATCGAGACTGCCTCTACCCACCTCTTGGGGGTGATCAACGATATATTGGACATGTCCAAGATAGCGGCCAACAAATTCGATCTTTCCTTTACCGAGTTTAACCTGGAGAAGACCCTTATCAGGATTACCGACGTTATCGAATTCCGGGTAGGGGAGAAGAGGCAGAACCTTTTCGTCAAAACCGGCCCGGATCTGCCCGTCTCTATCGTAAGCGACGAGCAACGGCTTTCCCAGGTGATTACCAACCTCTTTTCCAACGCCGTCAAGTTCACCCCGGACTACGGGGATATTACCCTGCGGGTGAACAAAATTGAGGAGAAAGACGCCTGCTGTACCCTGCGTTTCGAGGTAAGCGATACGGGGATCGGCATCGTCCGGGAACAGCAGCGGAAGCTGTTTAATTCCTTTGTCCAGGCGGACGGCGGTATCTCCCGCCGCTTCGGGGGAACCGGCCTGGGTCTTGCCATCTCCAAACGTATCGTGGAGATGATGGACGGGAAGATCTGGGTGGAGTCGGAGTTGGGCAAAGGTTCCACCTTTATTTTCACCGTCCGGGTCCGGATAGGTAAGGGGCAGGAGGAAAACCGGGCGACTCTGGCCCCCAGGATGGAAAATATCAGGGCCCTGGTGGTGGACGATTCGGAGGAACTGCGGGAATATTTCCTCTCTATGGCGGCCCGGATAGGTTTTTCCTGCGATGCCGCCGCAAGCGGCTTCGAGGCCCTGCGTATGCTGGATCGGGGCAACAGGTACGATATCTACTTTGTGGACTGGGCCATGCCGGAGATGGACGGCATAGAACTGTCCCGGAAACTCCAGGAGAAGACCGAAGGCCGGACGGTAATTGTCATGATCTCCTCAACCGAGTGGGAGAAGATAGAGGCCGCCGCCCGTTCAGCGGGAGTGAAGGGCTTCCTCCCCAAGCCCCTGTACCCTTCCTACGTGGTGGATTGCATTAACCAGAACCTCAGTATCGGCGCCCCGCTGGCGGGCCGGAAGGAAGAAGCCGGAGGAACCAGGGAGACGCTGAACCTGGAGGGCAAGCGGATCCTCATCGCCGAGGATATCGAGATTAACCGGGAAATCGTCATTACCCTGCTGGAACCGCTGGGACCGGAAATAAGCTGCGCGAAAAACGGGCTTGAGGCCCTTGAGATGTTTAAGGCCGAGCCCGGCCGCTACGACCTTATCTTTATGGATGTCCACATGCCCGAGATGGACGGCTACGAGGCTACCCGCCGGATCCGTGCCTTTGAGGAAGATCGGAGAAAAAAAGGGGAATCCCCGAAAGGGCGCAAGGAGTTTCCGCGGGAAACTCCCCACCCGCAGGGTGTTCCAATAATCGCCATGACCGCCAATGTTTTCGCCGAAGACATCGGCAGATGCCTCGCTGCGGGGATGAACGACCACGTGGGGAAACCGCTGGATTTTGAACAGGTGCTGGAAAGGCTGCGGCAACACCTGGTTAGCGGTTAAGAGGAATCCGGTACTATATACCCGGTTCCCGGGCGGTAAGGAGAAGGCTCTTCCACTTCCAGACCACGGGCCCCCGGGCTATCCGTTCCCGCAGGATCCCTTCCAGGCGTTTAAAATCCTCCGGCCCCAGGGCGGAGGCGATAAAGCCGCCCCAGCGGGATTTTTCGGGATCGAACCAGAGCCCCAGATCCTTCCCGGTGATAAGGCGTTCCTCTTTCTGTTCTATTTCGGTAACCAGGGGCTGGAAACCCGCGTCCCTGAAGGTTTTTTCCAGCAGGGAGGCGTCCCAGTTCATCAAAAGACCGCCCTGATCCCCGAAAAACGCCTCCTCCGCTTCCCGGAGCCGGGCGCCCAGGGCCGGTTCCGCGCCGCATTCCTCTTCCGCTATCCGGGAGATCCGCTCTCCCAGCCGGGGAGGGGACTGGAGGACGGCCAGATCCCCGCCGGGGGCCAGGAGGCTCCGGGCTTTTTCCGCGAAGTCCCGGAAGGTTTTGGCCGGGTTCTCCGCGCGCCGCCAGGGCTCCCGGGCAAAGATGTGGTCGAACACCGGGGTTTCAAACCACTCCTCCGCCTCGCCGGGGCCGGGGAGGGAGGAGGGGCACAGGGCGATCCGGGGCTGTTCCACCTCGTCCAGGGTGGCGGCGTAGCGGAACAGGGTATCCCGAACGCTTTCGGTTTCCACGAGGCAGGCGCAGAGCCCTTCCGGCGCCCGGCGGAGGCACTCCCAGAGGAGGAGGCCGTCCCCCCCGGCGGCCACCAGAATCCGGTCATGCCGCCGGATCCTGGACGCCCCAAGGATCCGATCCCGGTCGGAGAGGAGGAGCCCGCTCCGGCCCGATTCCAGCCGTTTGAACCAGCCTTCCCTGCCTTTCGAGGCGGCGGACCAGGTAAGGGCTTCCCCGTCTCCGGCAGCCCTGTCACCCAGGACGATGGCCGCCTGGAGTTCCCGCTTCCGCAGAACCTCTTCCCGGATCTTCCCCTCGTAGCCCATGCGGCTAGGGGTGTAGAAGATCTTCCCCACCAGGCTGGAAGGCAGGTACTGCTGTGCCGCCCAGTGTTCCCGGTAGGCGTGGGGGTAAACGTAGCCCTCCCCGTGGCCGAAGCTTTCGCTGTCCCGGCTCGCGTCCCGCAGGTGGCTGGGAACCTCCGCGTCTTCCTTCTCCACCTCCTTCATCACATCGAAGAAGTTGAGGGCCGAGTTGGATTTGGGGGCTGTGGCAAGGTAGAGGCAAGCCTCCACCAGGGGGAAGTTTCCCTCGGGGAAGCCTATCCGGTCAAAAGCCTGGGCGCAGGAAACCACCACGGAGATGGCCCCGGGGTCTGCCAGGCCCACGTCTTCCCCGGCCAGGATGATCATCCGGCGGAAGATGAAGGAGGGGTCTTCCCCGGCCCGGATCATCTTGGCCAGCCAGTAGAGGGCCGCATCGGGATCGCTGCCCCGGACGCTTTTGATAAAGGCGCTGATGGTATCGAAATGGTAGTCCCCGTCCCGGTCGTAGAGCAGGGCCCGGCGCTGGATGCTCTCCTCGGCGGCTTCCAGGGAAACCCGGATCTCCTTCCCTTCCCCGGGCGGCCAGAGGGGCAGGCTGGTTTCCACCGCCAGTTCCATGGCGTTGAGGAGGCTCCGGGCATCCCCGCCGGCCACCTCCACCAGGTGTTCCAGGGCCCCTTCCTCAAAAGAGACCTTCCACTTGCCGTAACCCCGATCCCTGTCGGCCAGAGCGCGGCGGGCGGTTTCCATAAGATCTTCCGGAGAAAGGGGTTTGAGCTGAAAGACCCGGCTCCGGCTGACCAGGGCACGGTTTACCTCGAAGAAGGGGTTCTCGGTGGTGGCTCCCACCAGGATCACCGTGCCGTTTTCCACCCAGGGGAGCAGGGCGTCCTGCTGTGCCTTGTTCCAGCGGTGAACCTCGTCCACAAAGAGGATGGTCCGTTTGCCGTAGAGCCTGCGCCGCTCGTCGGAACGGTCGATAGCCTCCCGGATATCCTTGATCCCCGAGAGCACCGCGTTAAGGCTTTCAAAAGCCGCCCGGGTGGTGTTGGCGATGACCCTGGCAAGGCTCGTTTTGCCCGTACCCGGGGGGCCGTAAAAAATTACCGAAGAAAGCCTGTCCGCCTGGATGGCCCGCCGGAGGAGCCTGCCCGGCCCCACGATGTGATCCTGACCGGTAACGTCTTCCAGGGTACGGGGCCGCATCCGGTCGGCCAGGGGGCCGCTTTCCCCGGCGCCTGGACCCTGGGGACTAAAGAGATCGCCTGAGCCTACTCCTCGGCGTTCCATTGCCATATCCCGTCCCGCTCCCGGTAGGACCAGACCCCGCTGTCTATGTCGTTGGTGGTTGAACCGGTCCCCTGGACGGCGGCGAAGACCACCATGTTGGGATCCACCGAATAGGGCGCCTGAAAGATACTGTTTACCGGATGGGGCCGCAAGGTGGTGTCGAAAAGGGAGGAATCTGTTACCGTGGAAGGGGGGGCATTGCCCGGTTTATGCAGATCTACCCCCCCGGCAGTGTTGTAATCAAGATCCCCGCTAGAAAGATCAAATGGTACTTCCACGTAACCGTAGTTACCGCTGTCCCTGATCCCCAGGAGGATCTTGCCTTTTGTTGGAGTTGCCGGCGGCTTCGAAAGAGGCTCCTTCCAGAGGGCCACCGCGCCGGTAAAGTGGTAGGAAGCGCCCCCTTTGTGGGTTCCAGAGGAAGGGGCTGTTGAGGTTGTTATTTCGTAAATATCCGCCCCCCGGCTGAAAGCGAATACCTTGGTTCCTCCTGCCCAGATGATGCCCTCTAGGTTAGGAGAGATATCTTCAACCCGAGTAGCAGTAGTACCCGCCGACTCGTCCCAGGAATAAGCCCCACTGCCGGAGGTGGAAATAAAATGCGTACCGCCGGCGCCGGCAAGAGCAGCCCCGGTCAAAAAACCGGTGTTCCCCCCTGTGTTTAACCACGTAAAATCTGATGTCTTATCATCCGCATAGAAAATTGAGTAGTCAATCCCCTTCTCGCTGGGATCCCCCTGCCGCGCCCCCAGGAACACTTTGCCGCCAAGTAGCGGTATTCCATCGGCGTCGATTTCACCGTAGATGCTCTGGGGCGAACCGCTGTAGCCTTCTACCGGTTCCCATTCACTCCCAGAGTCCCCATCCCAGCGGTAGACTTCAGGGCGCTCAGGATTTACCAGAGCGTAGAGGTAATCAGTTGTGGCGGCAAGATCGAACACTTTGCCGGGAGGGGCGACCCAGCCGGATGGCCAGTTATCCCAGCCTCCGTTCTTATACCGGTGGAGGGAAGCGGCGGCCACGTACATATAATAACCGTCACCATCGTCATAAACCACGAATTTTGTGGGAACGCCCTTTATCCTGGGTTCCAGGGGTTTTACCTCCCTGGATATTTTGTAAAAAATAGGGTCCCGGCAGCTTGCCCCCAGGAGCAGGGTAAAGAACAACAGGATAAGGGGCTGTTTTTTCACCATTACTTCCTCAATCCTAAAAATGGTATCTGGCCGAAAGGGTAATTTCCATGAAGTTACC
The DNA here is from genome assembly GCA_031271075.1 of Treponema sp. Taxonomy (GTDB): domain Bacteria; phylum Spirochaetota; class Spirochaetia; order Treponematales; family Breznakiellaceae; genus JAISFT01. The sequence goes on along the minus strand of JAISWN010000201.1, from coordinate 3,127 downwards.
GTATACATCCGTGGAGGAGATCTCAGTCCACTGGGGGGACCACCACCAGGCGGCGTTCAGGCCGAAGGACCAGTCGGGGTTAAAACGGAAAAACACCGATGCCGCCGGTTTTAAAAAAAATCCCATATAGGCGTCTTCCTGGTACCTGGTCGGGGCAATTCCCAGGCCCAGGGTCAGGGGAAATTCAAAGCGCTTTACTATAAACTGGTAGCCCACCCGGGCGGTAATGGGAACCATATAGAACATGTGTTCCGACAGGGTCTTGGCGAACATCCCCTGTAATTCACCCCCCACAAAGAGATGGGCGCCCAGGAAGTAATTGTAACCGATAGAGCCGGTTCCCCCCACAAGGATATTCGTAGGCCCGGAAAAAAGGACATTCCCCCCGGAATCGGTAAAAACCGTGGGGATCACCACCCCAAGGCTGATGTTGAAAGTCTTGTCGCCCAGGGAATAAAGGCTGGACACAAAGCCGACCCAATCCTCCGGTTCTTCCCCCTCAGGGTACCCTTCTTCCGGATAATCATCCTCAGGATAATTTTCTTCCTGGGCTGTAACGAAAACCGGGCAGATCGACAAAAAGGCAACAAAAAACAAGGCCCAAAGCCTTCGCATACCAGAAACTCCTGTGAATAAATTTAAGGCAACTTCCCCAAAAACTGAAGTTGGGAAAACCTCAATCTAAAGCCTCAATTGGTCCTGAATTATTTTACGACTATAGCGAATGGCCAATTACTTTTCAATAAGCACAACAAACTACGGGCATTAAGGGTTACCGGAACCGGCAAAACCCCGGCCGCTTTCGGAAAGGCCTTACCTGTTCCGCTCCAGGTTCAGATACTCCAGCAGGATAGGATACCTGGTTAAAAGTTCCCCGTAACGGGCAAGCTCGTCCAGGCGGAGCCGGGAATCGATACGCCTTTCCGGGTTTCCCTCGGATGGACCGCTCAGATATTCCCGCTGTTTTGCCAGGTATTCCTCGTAAAGCCCCCGGAGCTGGCGGTAAAGCCGGTAATCCGGAAAACGGGCCGCCCCAATCCGGCAGATCAGGTTCTCGATATACGGGAAATTCCCGGCGATTTCCCCCTCCAGCCGGGGACTGGACCCGGCGGCCAAAAGGGCCGGAATCTCATCCTGGTTATTGTCATCCGGGTTGTTCAGCCAGCGCAGAACAAAGGCTTCGATATCCCGGCCAAGACGCTCCTGAAAGGATTCCAGTTCCGCCTGCCCGGAGATGCTGTTTTCCCCGATCAGGGAAACAAGGGAACCGGCCTTGAGGGAGAAGGAGATATCGATACTCAGCTCGTAAGAAAAATCCGCCTGGATATCCGCGCCGGTAGAGGCGGCAAAGGCGGCGTAGGTATCCCCGGAGGGCAGCCTGCCCTGAAAAGTAAGCTGCCGCTCAACCCGGCCCGGTTTGTAGACGGTGATGGTTACGTTGGTGGGAATAAGCTTGTACCACACCCAGCGGAATTCCCCTTCCCGGATAAGCTGGGGATCCAGGCCGTGGGTCTTGGACCGCATGACCCCGAAGGAGTCGGGGGGGACGCCGAACTGAGCCCAGCCAAAAAAGAAACCCGCTCCGGCTAAAATCAGAAGAAAAAGGAGAGTTATAAAAAATTTCCGCATAGCCCCTTCCTGGAACTTTAATTATCCTGTATGTTAAACTGAATTCAGAATTCGGTTATTTTGAAACCGAATCATGCTTTAATTAATGTATAACACGGAGCGCCCGTGATGACCATATCCCGGAAGGAAAAAAAACCGGTAATTCTTACCCTGATCGACAAGGCGCTGATATTCAGCTTTGGATGCTGCTTTTCAGCGGTATTTCTCTACAGCGCCGGCACATGGCAGGGCATTACGGATCGGACTCAGCTTCTGGCGATCCGGACCGGGCTTATTGCCGGGCTTTTCCTGGCGGGTTTTTCCCTGTATGGAATAACCGCCCGGATCTGGTTTCTTGTCCGCCGGCGATCCCCAGCATACCTGGGCGGCCTCGCGGTTTGCCTTGTTTCAGCCGCCTTTGGGGCGGCCGTTGCGGCGGCGGGAACCCTTATCCTTACCGCGGCCGGAGGAAATGTCTGAGCTTGCTATGAATGAAAAACGGCTTTACGCCCTGCGGGGAGCGGTAAGATGCCTCAATGAGGCGGAAGATATTACAGTTCAGGTAGCCGCCATGTACGACGAGCTTTTGGCGGCCAACGGTTTGACCGAGGGGGAAATCGTTTCCCTGGTTTTTTCCGTCACCCCCGGCCTGGACGCCCTGAACCCGGCGGCGGCCCTGCGGAAAACCGGCAGGGGAGGGGAACTGGCCCTGTTCTGTACCCAGGAGCCCGTTGTTAAAGGCGGCCTTGAACGGACCATCCGGGCTCTGATCCACTGTTACCTGAAAGAGGGTTCCGTTCCCCGTCACGTGTACCGGAACGGCGCGGAAATTCTCCGGCCCGACCGCCGCCCTGATAATGGCGATAACAGCCCAGGAACAATCTCAAATAGCCGCGATACGCCCTATTGACAATTTTTTTTGTTCCCGGTAAAAATATGATGTATAACGCAGGGCGCAGTAATAACCGGAATCTGTGCGGGGCTGCGATAATGTGCGGGCCGCTAGCTCAGCTGGTAGAGCAGCAGACTCTTAATCTGCGGGTCGCAGGTTCGATCCCTGCGCGGCTCATAGCTAATTCCTTATAATATAAGGAATTAGCGAAAAGTCCCTTTTTTGGTGTTTCTAGATTCGTAGCGCCTGTACAAGAATTGTGCAGGAATTATTTCCCACAGGAGATAACGCTATGGCTAGAATTGCCGAACCTATCATAATCCACAAGCGTGGAAATTCCTTTCAGTTTACCCTCAACTCAACTTGCGGACTCCCGCAACGTGTCTGCGCCGAATGGCAGCGGCGGAGCTTCAGAACCCTGCCGGCAGAACTTTCAAACTACCGAAATCCCAATTCAAAACCCGAAGCCAAGGCCAACGCCCAGGTCTTGATTGCCTTCCTCAGAAAACGGCTGGAAGCTGGGCTGTCCGCGAAGCGGCCTGTCGCCGAGGACATCACCGTTGGCGACTGGCTCAGGAAATTCACCCGGATTGAAACCAGCCCCAGAACCGGCATAAACATTTCCGA
>JAISWN010000150.1 GCA_031271075.1 Treponema sp. | reverse complement strand
ATGCACAACCTGGACGAGTCGATTAAAAGCTTCGCCCGATCCTGCTTCCGCTATGCCCTGGACGAAAAACTCCCCGTCTGGTTTGCCACAAAGGACACGATCTCAAAAACCTACGACGGCCGGTTCAAGGAACTCTTCGGCCGGATCTACGAAACCGAATTCAAGGCTCAGTGCGAAAAGGCGGGGCTTACGTATTTTTACACCCTCATCGACGACGCGGTGGCCCGGGTGGTTAAGGGCGAGGGAGGCTTCCTCTGGGCCTGCAAGAACTACGACGTGGATGTGATGAGCGACATGATCGCCAGCGCCGCCGGAAGTCTTGCCATGATGACCAGCGTACTTGTCTCCCCCTCCGGGGCGGCGGAGTACGAGGCGGCCCACGGCACGGTACAGCAGCATTACTACCGCTGGCGGAAGGGCGAAAAAACCAGCACCAATCCGGTGGCCCTGATCTTCGCCTGGACCGGGGCGCTTGCAAAGCGGGCGGATCTGGACAGTACCCCAACCCTGGGGGAATTTGCCAGGCGTCTTGAGGGCGCAACCCTCCGCACCATTGAGGAAGGGGACATGACCGGCGACATGGCCCGCCTGGCCAGTCCCAGGCCCGCCAGGGTTCTTGACTCCTGGGAGTTCGTGGACGCCATAGCGGGCCGGATGAACTAGCAGCCAGACACCATTCAAACTGTTGCACCGTTCCTAAGGGAATCCGCCGTGTCGTTCATAAGCGTTAACCAGTGTCTGTCCGCCATGGGTCTACACGATGGACAGACATTATAACTAAAATTTTATCACCCTGGGCTCGGCGGTAAAAGAATAGATTGTGGCTACGGCGTCTTTCAGGTAAAACACCTGGGTATTATCATCCGCGGCCGAGTAGCGGTCTTTCAGCATAGGGTAGGCGTCCAGCATGTGCTGTTTTGCCTCCACCCGGCTGTCTTCCACCGCCGCCGCTTCCACCCGGATCCACTTACCTTCGGCGGACATGGCGCAGAGTTCCACATTCGGGTTGGCATGTATCTGTTTTGAGACGTTCTTTACCTTTCCTGTCTGGAAGTAAAGTTTACCCTCAAAGATATCCACCGTTCCAAAGGGGCGCACCCTGGGTTTTGCCCCATCCACCGTGGCCAGATAGTAAGTCTCACAGTTCTTCAAAAAATCGTATACTTCCCGCATTGTCTTCCTCCCGAGGCTTTCCCAAAATTTCAACTTTTGGGAAATGCTCCTTGCTATTTTCAAACCGCCCTATTATACCACAAAACCGGCCGGGGGGGAATTGCCACACGGAACCCGCTTACGCGGGGGAGGCTAAGGGGTGGCTTATGCCAAAACAGGCGGCCATACCCACGCGGCCGAAGACTTGGAGAGAGCCCGGAGGAACAGCCTTGTCCCCTCCTTGTTCCCCCCGGGGCCCACGCAGGAGGGGCAGCCGGACTTGCAGGGGCAGCGTTCCACCGCCCGGTATATGGCTTTAAAGAGTTCGGCGGCCCGCCGGGCCAGGGCCTCGGAGAGCCCCGTACCGCCGGGGTACTTGTCGTACACGTAGAGGGCGGGGACGCCGAAATGGGGATCCCTTACCCGCTCGGCAAGGCCCAGATCCCGCCCGTCGCAGAGCAGGAAAACCGGGGCGATAAGCCGGATAAGGGTACCCGCCCCGGAAAGGACCGAGCCTGTTTCCTCCTCGTCCATGGTTTTAAGCGCCCTGCCCCCGGCGGTATCTTCAGCAAAAAGCAGCGCCAGGGAACGGGTCTGCATCTCTTCCTCGGGAAGATCGATGTCCCCGTACCCGATGTTCTCGTGGGTGTGGAAGCGGATCTTCTTGAACTTCGCCACCTGGGAGCGGACCAGCACATCCCCCAGCACGCCCCTGGCCAGAGGCGCCGCGGTTTCCCCGGAGGCGGGATCATCCGGGTACTCAAATCCCTCGTCCTCCGAAAGAACCTTGATGTCGGTTTTAACCAGCCCGTCGGTAAAGTAATTCACCTCGGCCTCCCGGACCAGGCACTTGCGGTTGGCGATGTCCAGGGACTCCACCAGGTACTGTCTTCCCCGGTGGATGTAGACGGCGTTCACAAAGATAAGCTCTTTGGCGCTGGGCCGGTCCATCTCGCCGATCACCGCGTTCCGGCCCCCGGTTACGTCGACGATCACCACGTTGTCCGCCGTGGCGGAGCGGAGACTTATCCCCTCGGCGGGGAAGGAACGGTCGGCCCAGTGGTATTTGCCCGCCGTGTGACGCAGCACCCCCTCCTCCTCCAGGAACTCCAGGGCCGCCGCGGCGCCCCGGCCGAAAGGCTCCTCGCCGTTTTCGATCTGGGCGTCCCGGAAGGGAAGCTCGAAACAGGCGCACTTGACATGATCGGTAAGGATGTAGGGGTTGCCGGGATCGATGCGGCCTTCCTCGGCGCTCTTACGGAAGAACCAGTCCGGATCGTTCATGATGAACTGATCCAGGGGGGAGGAAGAGGCCACAAAAACCGACACGGAAAGCCCTCCCCGCCTTCCCGCCCGGCCGGCCTGCTGCCAGAAGGAGTTGAAGGAACCGGGGAAACCCGCCACCACCGAGGCGTCCAGGCCCCCGATGTCGATCCCCAGTTCCAGGGCGTTGGTGGAAACTACCCCCCGGATCTTCCCCTCCCGCAGCCCCCGCTCTATCTCCCGCCGCTCGTTGGGGAGGAGCCCTCCCCGGTAGGCTTCAACCCGGATGCGGGAATTATCGGTAAAGATGTTTTTCAGATCCTCGTTCACGTAACTCGCCGCCACCTCGGTCTTTATCCGTGAATGGGCAAAGAGAATGGTCTTAACCCCCGCTTTGAGAAAGGCCAGCATCCAGCGGCGGCTTTCGGTAACCACGCTGCGCCTGATCCCCTGCACCGCGTCCACCAGGGGAGGGTTGTAGAGGATCACCCGTTTTTCCCCCCTGGGGGCCCCGTTATTGTCCACCAGAACCACCGGGCAGCCGGTAAGGGTCTCGGCCAGCTCCCCGGGGTTGGCGATGGTGGCGGAACAGAGGATGAACCGGGGCCGGGAACCGTAAAAGGCGGCAATCCGGCGGAGCCGGCGGATAACCTCCGCCACATGACTCCCCAATACCCCCCGGTAGGCGTGGGTCTCGTCTATCACCACGTATTTAAGGCTGGAGAAGAACTTGATCCACTTGGGATGGTTGGGGAGGATCCCCGCGTGGAGCATGTCGGGATTGCTGATGATGATCCGTCCTGAGTCCCGGGCGGCCACCCGAAGGCTCTCCGGAGTGTCGCCGTCGTAGGTGGAGACCTTAACCGGAAGGCCGCCCGGCCCCGCCAGTTCCCCCAGTTCCGACTGCTGATCCTGGGACAGGGCCTTAGTGGGAAAGAGGTAGAGGCAGCGGGCCTTTTCGTCTTCCAGCAGGGCCTGGAGGCAGGGAAGGTTGTAACAGAGGGTCTTTCCCGAGGCTGTAGGGGTTACCACCACCACATTTTTACCCCGGCGCGCCTCTTCCCAGACCTCGGCCTGGTGGGTGTATACCCGATCTATGCCCCTCTTCCTCAGGGCAGAGGCGATCCGTCCATCCAAATCCGGGGGAAAAGGCACAAAACGGCCTTCCTGGGCCGGGAGAACCCGTATCTCCGCGATACCGGGGGCAAATTCGGGGCTTTTCAGGATAGATTCCAGGGCTTCACGCTGTTCCATAACGGAATTATTCTATCTCCAAGGAAGATTAAACGTAAAGTAACTAAAGTAACTATCGACAGAGGGAAAATTCCGTTTTATACTTGGAAAAGCTTTAAAACCAACCGGGTTTGGGGCAGGTTCATTTAAATCAAAAAAGAAGGAGGCTGGAGATGTCGGAAGTATTGTCTATAGTGTTAGGAGGGGGCAAGGGAACCCGTTTGTTTCCCCTGACCCAGGAGAGGGCAAAACCGGCTGTACCCTTTGGGGGAAAATACCGGCTGGTGGATATCCCCATCTCAAACTGCATTAACGCCGGTCTCCGGCAGATATACATCCTGACTCAGTTTAACTCCGCATCCCTGCACCTCCACCTGGCCCAGACCTATGTATTCGATTCTTTCACCAACGGCTTTGTCGAAATCCTCGCCGCAGAGCAGACCTTTGAACATTCCGGCTGGTTCGAAGGCACCGCCGACGCGGTACGGAAGAATTTCCTCCATTTCCGCACCCAGAACCCGTCCTACTACCTGATCCTCTCGGGGGATCAGCTCTACCGGATGGATCTGCAGGATATTTTGAAAAAGCATAGGGACTCGGGGGCTGCCATTACCATCGCCTGTACCGTAGTAAACCGGCAGGACGCCAGCCAGTTGGGGATCCTCAAGACGGACAAGAACAACCGGATCACCGAATTCCTTGAGAAGCCCGGCCCCGCCAAGGACATAGGGGATTTCAAGATCCCCGCCGAACTGCGGGCCGCCAAGAACGCCAAAGAAGACAGCTATCTGGCTTCCATGGGTATCTACGTCTTCAACGCCAAAAACATGGAGAACTGCCTGGCCAACGAACTTACCGATTTCGGCAAGGAGGTGATTCCCCAGGCCATCAACAACCTCAAGGTAAACGCCTACATCTTTGACGGTTACTGGGAAGACATCGGAACTATCAGGAGCTTTTACGAAGCCAACCTGGATCTTACAAGCCTGCGCCCCCGTTTCGATTTTTACGATGAGGACAAGCCTATCTACACCCACCTGCGCAACCTGCCCCCCTCAAAGATGAACTTCAGCAACATGAACCAGTCCATAGCCGCCGAAGGCTGTATCATTACCAACGCCTCAATAGCCAACTCAATAGTCGGAGTCCGGACTATTATCGAATCCGGCTCAAGCCTCAACGGGGTGGTCTGTATGGGGGCCGACTATTACGAGACCGAAGCGGAAAAACAAAAAAACACCGAAGCCCGGCTTCCCAACATAGGTATCGGCAAAGGGGTTATCATCAAGGGAGCGATCATCGACAAAAACGCCTGCATCGGCGACGGCTGCCGTATCGGGGTGGACAACCTGAACCGGGAAGACGGCAACTATGGCCATTACCACATCATTGACGGGATCATCGTAATACCCAAGAACGAGGTACTGTACCCCGGCACAGTGATCTAGTATCCCGGCACGATAAACTTGCGGATTTGGGCGCATTCCCACCTACGGCGGGAACCGGGCTATCCGCTTCAATTCCTCGACCCCCTGTGGGGGTCTGCGGGATTTCCGCTTCTATCCCTTGCGCTCTGCCAA
>JAISWN010000146.1 GCA_031271075.1 Treponema sp. | reverse complement strand
CTGACGGCCTCGAATGGGCGATGGAAAAAACCGCCGGAACCACGGAGCTTGAACGGGAGGGTCCGGTTTTTCAGGCCGCCGCCGAAACTGTTGAAAAAACCGCCTTTCTCCCCGACTATGCCCTGAAAAACGGTGAAGGTTCAGGCGGCGAAACGGCCCTTGCCGGCATTGTCGGCAGCCTCATCACGGTAATCGTTGCGGGCGGGGCGGGACTGCTCATCCATGCGGCGCGGAAAAAGAAGGCAGCCGCCTAGTGGGACAGTTCCACAAGGCAGGCGGCGGTATCGATCACCTTGAACGGCTGGCTTCGGGCGATTCGTTCATCCATGTTTTGCACCCCGCGGCAAAGGGCATTGTAACACTGGGCTATATTGGTATCGTTGTGTCAGTACCACCCGCCAATCTCAGCGTTCTTGTGCCTTTTCTCCTCTATCCGGTGCTGGCCGCCTCGGTGTCCGGTACTCCGTGGAGGCCTCTCTTCGCCCGGCTTCTGCCCGTTCTCCCCTTTGTGCTTTTCTTCGGCCTTTCCAACCTCGTCCTGATGCGGGAACCAGCCTTTACGCTCAACACCGCGCTCACCGTCTCAAGGGGCATGGTCTTTTTTGCGGCCATCCTCCTCAAAACCGCGTTCACCGTGTTTGCCGTACTCCTCCTCATAGCGACAACGCCGTTTTACGAGATCGCCGAGTGTATCACCGCGCCCCCGGCATTCCGGGTACTCGGCCTCGAGATCATCCTCACGATGCGTTACATTGCTACGCTGCTGGACGAGGCGGAGGCGATGTGGACGGCATACGCACTGCGGTCACCGGGAGCAAGGGCGGTCAGGATGAAAGATATGGGCGCGTTCATGGGACAGCTTCTCTTACGGAGTTTTGACCGGGCGGAGCGGGTATTCTGCGCGATGAAATGCCGGGGATTCTCCGGCGTTTACCGGGGCGTGTCGCGGAAGCGGTTTATCAAAAACACGGCAGGCATGTTCACGCTGGTCAACCTTGCCTATGTGGTACTCAACCTGGCGATTTTCGGTGTGCTGAGGTTGTGTAACGTGAGTGTGCTGCTGGGGAAACTGTTTTTGCTATTTTTATGATGCTGCGCGTTCAAAACCTCTCTGTTGAATATCCGCACACCCAACTCGGTCATGTGCTTAGAAACCTGAGCTTTGAGGCCAAAGCCGGTGAACGGATCGCGTTACTCGGCGCAAACGGCGCGGGGAAGTCTACGCTGCTCCTTTCCCTCCTGGGGGTACTGCCCATTCATGCGGGTTCCGTCGAGGTTTGCGGCGTCAAACTCGAAAAATCTACCCAGGCCGAGCTGCGGGCGCGGGCCGGCCTTGTCTTTCAGAACCCGGATGATCAGCTTTTTATGGGCACGGTCTGGGAAGACGTGTTGTTCGGGCCGCTGAACTACGGTTGGGACAAGGCTGATGATGGAACCAAACTTGTGGACAAGGCCGCCCTTCTCCTGCGCTCCCTCGGCATCAGCCATTTGAAAGATCGCATGAGCCACAAACTTTCCGGCGGGGAAAAACGGCTTGCCGCCCTTGCCACGGTACTCATCATGGAACCGCAGGTTCTGCTGCTTGACGAACCGACCGCCTTTCTCGACCCTCGCGGCAAGCGTACTCTCACAAAAATCCTCGCGGCCCTGCCCCAGACTATGCTCATAGCCACCCACGATACCGCTTTTGTCGAGACTCTTAGCTCCCGCGCAATTGTCTTGAATAAGGGAAGCATCCGTGCCGACGGCCCGGTAGAGTCCATCCTCCACAATGAACAACTGCTCGAGGAGTGCGGCCTGTAACCGGACATGCCTGATACCGGCTGCGAAGTCCTGACATTGGACTTGTTCGAGAACCAACCGGGTTCTCGAACAAGTCTATTATTCGTGCCGAGGGGGTTTAATACCCCGCCGAACCGTAGGTTCGACTTCAGGGCGGTTAAAGAGGTATTAAACCTCCGAGTGCAACCACATCGGGAGAACAACATACCTCGCCAAACCGCAGGTTCGACTTCAGGGCGAGGTTGTTGATTTGATTCTAGCTTATCGTTCAGAATTATACGTTCCATATTTTGGGCTATACTTGCCGAGACAATGGATGTTCCAGCGAAAATTTCAAAAAAATTATTGCCTTTGCAATTTGCCATTATAGTATCAATAATCCAATTGGCAAGTTTGAGTTTGCTGCCGGCATAACGCCTGTTTGAAATAGCACAGGCCTAATCAGCCTACCAGCTCAGGTAATCCGAAAGCCTCCGGTAGGTCTGGTTTACGATGTGTTTCTTTTCGATGTCCACCTGGTCGCCCATCTCGTCGATAAGGGATTCAAGGCTGGCAAGGCTTTCGTTAAGGCTGGTGTGGAAACCCCGGGAACACTTGAACCGGTAGTTTTCCTTCCCGTCGGTAAAGAGGCAGATAAAGCCCAACTGCTTCCCCTCCTTCCAGGGGGCGGGGCTCACCAGGGAGGGGATATGCTCCAGCAGGGCGGGAAGGTTCTCCCGGGAATTGAACCGTTCCTTCCGGGGCCAGCGGCGTTCCAGGGCGCCTTCCACATCCAGGCCCGGCGCCAGGGAGAGGATAAGGCTAAGCTTCTCCCCGGCCAGGAGGGTGTATTTGCCTTTTACCACGATGGTTCCCCGGAGGCCCTTGTAGTAGTTCTCTTTCGGCAGGCTGTCCTTCACGGTGAAGAGTTTTTCCCAGGGAAGCTCCACTTCTTTTTTGCCTTTCACCGTTTTGATGGCGAAAAGCTCCCCGCCGAGCCGTATGTTGTTGGTAAAATCCCTGCCTTTTCTGTCCCTTTCTCCCGCCGCTTTTCCCGCTCCGCCTTTCCCGGCTCCTTTTCCCTCCAGGACAAGTTCCGGGCTGATCCTTTCCAGAATGGCTTTTGAAAGGGGAGAGACCGACATGGCGTACATCCTGGTAGTCCGCACGATCTCCCCCGCCACGATGTACAGGGGATCCGTTTTGAACATCACCGATCCGGGGTGTATGCTGATCCGGTCCGCCGTAAGGCTGCGGTAGATCTCCCGCCCTTCCCTGACGCAGACGAACTGGATCATCCCACGGGCCACACAGTAAAGATAATCTTCCGCGGGGCCGCCTGAGAGGATGGGGATCTTCAGGGAGGAAACGATCTCCTCAAGCTGGGCCACCACGTTGGCGATCTCCCCCATGGCCCTCTCGTCCAGGTAGCTTTTCTCGCAGAACCGGCTCTTGTTGGTAGAATCGCTGTAACTCCTGAAAAGTTTGAGGTAGGAGACAAAGTCTCCCCCGGGATCGCGGAAACTGTGGTGGGCCTTCCGGGCGTCCATCTCCTCCCCCGGAGGGAGGACGTAGGGGCTCTGGGTGGAGAGGAAGGCGGCGGCTATCAGGGTTTCCCTGAGGACTTCGGGGTAGCGCAGAATAGCCTCCACAATGATCCGGGACTGGCGGGGGGCCAGGGGGAATTCGGTCATCAGCTTGCCGGTCCTGGAAAGGCTCCGGTCTTCTTCCAGGGCTTCCAGAAGGTTAAGGGTTTCCATGGCCGCGATAAGCCCTTCCCGGCCCGGGGGGGAAATAAAATCAAAATCCTCAAAGTTCAAGAGTCCCAGATCCGCCATGCGCAGCACCACTTCCGAAAGATCGGTGCGGAAGATCTCCTCGGTGGTAAAAAGCGGGCGGTTCTCAAATTCCTTCCTGGTGTAGAGGCGGTAACAGGTTCCCTCCCGGGTGCGCCCCGCCCGGCCCTTGCGCTGGTTCGCCGAAGCCTTGGATATGGGGGCCTCCACCAGGCTGGAAGTGAAGGTCCGGGGATTGTAGTAGTTCAGCTTGGAAAGCCCTGAGTCGATCACCGCGCTTATCCCGTCTATGGTGACGGAAGTCTCGGCGATGTTGGTGCTTACCACCACCTTTGTTTTCCCCCTGGGGGCTTCCTCAAAAACCCGCTCCTGTTCTTCCTTCCCCAGCCTGCCGTAGAGGGGAACCAGGTGGATGTACTGTCCCGCGGGCCCGGTAAGAAGCCGGCCCATGCAGTCCTTGATCATTTTTTCCCCCGGCAGAAACACCAGCACATCCCCCTCCCGCCTTTCGCCGATAAAACGCTGGACAATGCCGTCTATCTTGGAAAGAATCGCCTCCTGGGCCCCCAGGGAACCCTCCCCCCCCAGGGCCGGGGGATCGTAGATAAGGGTTACCGGGTAGGTTTGGGCGTCTATCTTCACCACCGGGCATTCGCCGAAATATTCGGAAAACACCTCGGCGTTGATGGTGGCGGAGGAGATAATGACTTTAAAGTCCCGCCGGCCTTCCATTACCCGCTTCAGGAGGCCCAGGATAAAGTCAATGTTAAGGCTGCGCTCGTGGGCCTCGTCCACCGTGAGAAGGCTGTACCGGGAAAGCCAGGGATCAAGTTTCATCTCCTGGAGGAGGATGCCGTCGGTCATGATCTTTATCCGGGTGTCCCGGCCGGTCCGGTCTTCAAAACGCATCTTGTAACCCACCAGGCCGGGAACCTGCGTTCCCAACTGACGGGCGATAAACTCACTCACCGAAAGGGCGGCGATACGCCTTGGCTGGGTAACGCCGATGATCCCGTTTTCCGCGTAACCCGCCTCGTGGAGTATCACCGGGAGCTGGGTGGTTTTTCCGGAACCGGTGGGGCTTTCCACCACCACCGCCTGGTTCGACGCCAGGGCTTCAAGTATCAGGTCTTTATGCCGGTAAACCGGAAGGTCAAGGTAATTCATACTGATAATCATAAGCTTATGTCTCAAACCCGGATAGAGCCGTCCGGTTAACGGGGCCGGCTCCTTTAGCAGGCTGTTACATAGCAGGCCGTTGGATAGCAGGCCGTTGCATAGAAAGGCGGGGGGATTTCGAATGAAATAGGATGAGGTATCAAAGATCCGGGGAAAGTCATCATCCGGAAGGATCCGTCAGGAGGTGATCCATCATGATGAAAGAAGCTTATATCATCAGGCGGCGATACGTAATGGCGCCGGTACTCCTTGGCTTGCTGGTTTCCTGTACCAACCCGGTTCTGAAATGGATAGGGGATTTTCCCATTGACACGAAAAACATAATCCGTTTTTCCCTTGGC
>JAISWN010000134.1 GCA_031271075.1 Treponema sp. | reverse complement strand
CAGCTTTTGGAACAGCTTCCTTAAATTTAGTGGAAAAACCGGGCTTTTGCCGGTTTTTCCAAGAGCTTGTTTCATCGAACCGAAGGTTCGCACCAACCGGGTTTTGGAACAAGCTCAGTTAACTGCTAGACACGTATGCCATAAGGCAGATAAAATTCATAAAATTAGTCTTGGTTTCAAAGGCCGGCCCAAAACCAACCTGGTTTTTGAACCGGTTCAGCTTCCAGTTGCGGAATTTCCGGGTAATACGAGGCAGCGAGACAGCTTTATGTAAGGGTAAGCCCCCTTTTTTCCGATACAAGGAGGGAGAGGGATGGAAATGAGTGAATTTTTTAAGATGATGATTGGGGAACCGTTTTTTCGGATCTATAAATATCTGCGCCGCCATTCTTTGATCCCCCGGATCGCCGTCTTAAGCCTTGCCGCCGCTTTCCTCTTAGGCGCGGCCCTGCTGGTCAGCTTCGCCATCTTCGCGCCCGAGCTTCCGCCGGAAAACCTCTTTTCCAAGATAAATGACGTGGCCGCCTACTACCAGAACCCGGATAATTCCTGGCTTGATTCCCGGGTGGTACTCCCCCTGGAGGATAAAGATTGGGCAAGTATCTCCACCCTTCAGGATGAAGAGGATGTAACCGGCGCGGGAACCCGGACCATAGACCGGACGGAGGATATTGAATACCGCATCAGGCCCGGAGAAACTCTTTCGGAGATTGCCTACGCCTACGATCTTTCCTATGAAGTTTTGGCCTGGTATAACAAAATTACCAACGCTAACCGTATCCGGGTGGGAACCCTTATTGCTATTCCTTCCGTGCAAAACGCCCGGGCCGCGGAGATCCGGATGGCCGGGGAGCCCCGTAAAGTCCCGGCGGCTTCCCGGGTAAGCACGAAAAGCGTAACCATAGGTTTTGAAAGCAGAAACAACGGGGAAACGGGGGGTTCGGGGGTAACGGTGCAGTTCTCCGTTCTTAACCCTCAGGCGGAGAGCCTCCAATCCTTTGAATGGGATTTTGGAGACGGCAAACGGGGCTTCCGGCCCAATCCCAGCTACGAGTATTCGGTCCCCAAGACCTATGTAGTCCGGCTTACCGCCCGGGACGCCTCGGGAAGCATCTACAAATCAAACCCCCTTTACATTGATATCCCCCATCCCGAATCGGTGGCGGAGCGGAACACTACCAGATTCGTTACCCTTTCCACGCCGGACGAGATGTTTGTGGTAAGAGGCGAAATTACCCGGGTGGCCCGCTACCCCTCGGTGGAGGAATCCCCCCTGGATCTGAGTGAATCGGATCAGTTCCTGACCAAGGCCAGGTTCCGGAAACCCGGCTACTACGGCCTTACGGTGACGGAGCCTTCCAGAGGGGAACAGTACTATTCGGTATTCGTCAGCCCCATCCCTTCCATGCACGCCGACGCGGATCTGACCAATTTTAACTGGTACCGGACCCAGTTCAACACGGGAACCACCTCCAACTGCGGCCCCGCCGCGACAGCCATGGCTATCAGTTGGGGAACCGGCAAATACCATCCCGTTTCCTCCGTGCGCCAGGCCGTAGGCTGGCAGGGGGATGGGGGAACCAGCTTTGAGGAACTGATCGGGATTATCCAGAAAGAGGGAATCAAGGCCGGCATCGCCTCCTTCCGTTCGGTGGAGGACATTCGGGACGTGATAGACTCAGGCGCCATAGCCATCATCGTGTTCCGTACCGACGGGGTAAACACCTCCCCCTCCGATCCGGGGGCGGATCTTTTCGGAAAGTACTACAACGACTCGGTAGGTCACTATATCGTGGTCAAAGGCTACTCGCTGAACGGGGAATATTTCATCATTCACGATCCTATTCCCAGCGACTGGGGCGCCAACAGCTTCCGGTATCAGGACGAGATCAGCATGGTCGGCCGGAACCGGTACTATTCCTCGGCGGAATTGCTCAAATCCCTGCGCCGCCCCAGCATGATCGTGGTTCCCCGGGCGCGGGAGAACCAGTAGTACCTTTCCCCCGGCATCCATGCCGTCGGAGAAATGCTAACGCATTTCTCCAGGACATTTGTTTAGGGCGCCTCCCTGCGCCCCAAGACGGGGACGCTCCTTCCCCTATACGTTGAATTTAAAAAATATTACATCTCCGTCTTGCACGATGTATTCTTTGCCTTCCACCCGGTATTTGCCGGCTTCCTTGATCTTTGCTTCCGTGCCGTAGCGGATGATATCGTCGTAGGAGTAGACTTCGGCCTTGATAAAGCCCTTCTCAAAATCCGTGTGGATAACCCCGGCGGCTTTAGGCGCGGTGTCCCCGGCGCGGATAGTCCAGGCCCGGCACTCGTCCGCCCCGGCGGTAAAGAGAGTCCGCAGGCCCAGGAGCCGGTAGGCCGCCCTTGAGAGGCTTTGGAGCCCCGGTTCCTCAATGCCAAGTTCCTCCAGAAAGGCCCTTTTCTCCTCCGGATCTTCGATATCCGCCAGTTCCGCCTCGAATTTGCCGCAGATAAGCACCGCTTCCGAGGCCTCCGCCCTGGCCCGCCTTGACACCGCCTCAATGTAGGCCCCGGCCTTTCTCTCCGCAGGGCTCCGCGTCCCCGCCGCGCTTTGCGTTGTCCCAATGCTTCTCATCGCTTCCTCATCTACGTTGCATACGTAGAGCTGGGGCTTGGCGGTGATAAAATGACAGTCGTAGACGGCGGCTTTTTCATCTTCGCCCAGATCCACGGCGCGGACAGGTCTGCCCTGCTCCAGGGCAGGGCCAATCTTATCCAGGGCGGAAAGGATTGTTTCCGCCGCTTTCTGCTCCCCTTTGGCCTGAACCTTCAGGGCCCGTTCCGCCCGCTCCCGGCGCTTGGCCAGGGTATCCAGATCCGCCAGGGCAAGCTCGATACTGACGGTTTCCATATCCGATTCGGGATCCACCTTGTTGTTCACATGGATAATGTCCGGATCGTCAAAACAGCGGACCACCTGGGCGATCATCCCCACTTCCCGGATGTGGGAGAGAAACTGATTCCCCAGCCCTTCGCCCCTGGAAGCCCCCTTCACGATCCCCGCGATGTCCACAAACTCCACCGTGGCGGGGATAGTCTGCTGGGGTTTGAAGATCCCGCTCAGCCTGATGAGCCGCTCGTCCGGAACATTCACGATCCCCACATTAGGGTTGATGGTACAGAAGGGATAATTCGCCGCCTCTGCCGCCGCCCCGCTGAGGGCGGAAAAAATAGTGGACTTCCCCACGTTGGGAAGCCCCACAATACCGCAGTTCAATGTCATTATCCGTTTACTGTATCATTTTTGGGGAAAAGATGCCAGCGCCCGCCTTGATTTACCCGCCTGGTGTCTGACGCCATATTTCCCGCCTTTCGTCTACCGGGCTGGTACGGAGTTCCCGGCAGCTTAAAGACTATATTATTTCGCACGACGACCGGATCGGGGAAGATGTTTCTTGAATGCCTGAAGGGCGTCGTCTTTTAAGAGTTCTACTGGTTTACGAATTCCGCGCCCCGCTGGTCAAGGACTTTAAGGGAAGAGAGGGAAAGGTAAAGGTAGGGGTATCCCTCTTCATCGTAGCTCGCCAGGGTTCCTACCGCCTCCACCCATTCGTCTATCGCCGGATACTCAGCTTCGGGGGTGTCCCAGGCAACCTCAAAGCCCGCGTTCCCGTCGTTGCCGCAGCAGCCGGGGCCGTAACGGAGCACGAAACAGTAGGCTGCCCCTTCTTCCAGGTACTGTTCCCGTTTGAAAAGCCCTTCCAGTTTGATGGTTTTCCCCAGGTAATCCTCCGGGTTAAGGTACACGTCGTTTGTCTGGGCGATAAACAGCTTTTCTTTGATCTCCACCACCGGCCCCCTCTGCTCCTCCTTTCCGGGCGCGGACTCAGGCTCAGGCGCGGCTTCGGGAACGGCTTCGGGGGCGGACAGGAAAAAGACTTTGGGCGTGGTTTCCGGCGGAGCCGGGAGACTTACCGCTTGAGTCCCGGCGAGGTTCTTTTTTCCCACGTTGCTCCAGGGCCTGGCGCAGGAGGAAAGAAGGGCAAGGGAGGCGGAAACAAGGATAAGGCAGACCCTAAGACCCGGCGCGGCCCCTTTGCCGGCGCTTTTCATCTGCCGCAGCCTCCTTGCCGCGGTCTGTAAAAACCAGAACAGCAGAAAGACCCCTATGTTCATGATCACGACGCTGGCCCCGGTGGGGGTGGCGTAAAGGTAAGAGACGACGAGGCCGGTAAAAAAACAGACCAGGGAGACCAGGGCGGAGCAGATGCTTACGCTCCGCCAGGTTTTGAAGATCCGCATGGAACTGAGGGCGGGGAACACGATAAGGCTGGAGATGAGCATAGCCCCCATCATGCGCATACCCAGCACGATGGTGAGGGCGGTGAGGAGGGCGATAACCATGTTGTAGTTTCCCGCCTTTACCCCCGTGGCCCGGGCGAAGGTTTCATCAAAACTAATGGCAAAGAGCTTGTGGTAAAAAACGATGAAGAGGCCGAGAACCAGCACGGAAAGGATCAGGCTCAGGTAAACATCGC
>JAISWN010000111.1 GCA_031271075.1 Treponema sp. | reverse complement strand
TCCGCCAGTTCCGGCACATAGCCCCCCGAAGGGTCCGTGGCAACCAGGCGGTTAAAGACCAGGAAGACCACTTCCCGGTCCGCGTTGGACGTATTCAGGGTGGGGTGGAAAAGCCCCGTAGCCGAAAGGTTGACCCCGAAGACGATGGTGTCTTTAGCCGCAGTCCCCTGTTGGGGCTGCCTCCGGGCCCCCGCGAAAACCGCCGAGGCTGCAAGCAGCAGGACCAGGGCAGCGATCAGTGTCTTTTTCATGTAAACCTCCATTATAAACATGCCTAGTAAACTTAAGTATTTAATCTTAATTTTTTGACCTGGACTGATCAAGCCCCGTAAATGAAAGATCTCCCATAAACTCCTGGGCTTTCACTGTTTTTCTACCCGGCACAATTCCAGTTCCCGGAGCCGCCCCTCATCCACCTTAATGTGGAGGTTTTTTTCCTGGGTGGGGATCACCAGCCCCTTGGGGCCGTTCTTGGCCCGGCGCAGGTACTTTACCGGGGTGTAAAAGAGATTCCCCTCGCCGTTGTTGCGGCCCTTGGAGTAGAAAACCGCCAGATTCCCCGCATCCAAAAGAATATCCAGGGGCACAGTCTTGCCGGATCGCTGCTTAATAAACACGTAGGAACCCGGATAATCCCGGACGTGGAACCAGAGATCGTTCCCCTTCACATGGCGGCGGAGCAGGACATCGTTTTCCGCCGCGTCCCTGCCCACGATGATAAGCCAGTCCTTCCGCCTAAAGGAAAGCCCCGGCCGCTTCTGGTCCGCATTCAGGGTGGGGGCCGCCTTGGCGCCCCCGGATCGCAGGAGCTTCTGTAAGTTCAGGGGGTTGGTCTCCGCCAGGAGCCGGGCCATAACTTCTTCCAAACGCGAAAGCTCCGCCTCCCCCCGGCCAATTTCCCTTCGTACATCCTCAAGCCCCCGTTTTGCCCGGCGGTACTGGCCGTAGTAACGTTCCGCCTGGCCGGGACCCTCCAGGCCCTCCTCGAGTTTGATGCGGACCCCCTCACCGGTGTAGAAATTCTCCGCCTCCAGCCAGCGGTCCCCAGGCCGGATCTTGCCAAGGTTCGCCAGGATGATATCCCCGTACTGTTTCAGGTTCTCCGCCAGGGCAAAGTCCCCCTCCTTTTCCCGCAGCTTCTCCAGGGAGGCCGCGAGGCGGCCAATCTTCCCCTCCCAGTTCCGCCTGACCTGTTCCCGCAGGCTCTCCAGGGAGAGCCTCCCCCCCTGCTCCGCATAGTAGGCATCAACCTTTTCGTTAAACGAGGAACCGGCAATCCCGGGAAATTCCCGGACCTGGTACTCCCGTGTACCGGCGTCCGCTGCCATTTCCTCCGGCGCATAGCGGCCCCCACTCTGTTCCCCCCTTTTGGGGAGCCGCCGCATGGCATCCAGGATAGTCCCCCCCTCATCGGTGACGATCACATTGGCCGCGTTGGACCAGAGCCGCACATAAGCCCGGCAGCGGTTCTTCCCCTGCCGCACGGTAATCCGTACAATTCGGTTATCCCCCAGTTGGACCGCCTCCTCGATCCAGCCGTTAGTGATCCGGGAGTTGAGGAATTCGGCAAAGCGCAGGGGCTTATCGGTCTTGGGGACGGCCCGGAAAGTTTCGTGGAAGCGGCAAGCGCCGGGGCTCAGGGAGATGAGGATCATCCTGCTTCGGCCCCTGCCGTGGACGGCCAGGGCGATTACGTCAAAGGCGCTCTGCAGGGCCTTCTGAATCTGACAGCCCGGCAGTTCCAGTTCCGAGAGGATTAGATCGATTTCTTTCCAATTTAGGGACATCCCGCTATTGTAGCGCAGACATGGTGACGGACACCATGTACAAAGCGGCGATTATTCCCCATAGTGCGATTTATGAATTTCCCGCCGCCCAGGGCTCTGGGAAGATACGCGGCGCTACTGTTCTTTGTTGCGGGGCTCCTGGGGACCGCTGGCCTTTCCGGCCAGGACCGGGCGGCCCGAATCGCCTCCTCTCTGGACAACGCCTCCCTGGCGGCCCAGGTAATCATGAGTGGGGTAGACGGGAAGTCCCGGCTTGATCCGGTCATGGGGCGGATCCTCCGGGAATGTCCCCCCGGGGCCGTCATGCTCTTCCGCTACAACCTGAACAGCCCCCCGGAGGAGGCCCGCCGCTTTATCGCCCAGTGTGTGGAGGCCGTGGAGGCCGGAACAAGGCCCACCTCCGGCATGGGCGGCATGGGAAAGGCCCCCCCCGGCGGGCCGATCCCCCCCCTTATCGCCGTTGACCACGAGGGGGGCCAGGTCCACCGATTTGGGCCGGGGATTAGCCGCCTGCCCCCCGCCGCCTCCTGGGAGGATCGGGCCCGGCAGGAGGGAAAGGAGGCCGCCCTGGAGGCCCTGGAGGCCCTGGCATACGCCTCCGGCCGGGAGATCCGGAACCTGGGGGTAAACCTGAACCTGGCTCCGGTGGCGGAGACCCTGAACGATGAGAACCGCCTCTTTCTGGAGGACCGGGGCTTCAGTTCTGAACCCGGTTTCACCGCCGCCGCCGCCGCCGCCTTTATCCGGGGCATGGAGCGGGCGGGGGTCGGTTGCGTGGCAAAGCACTTCCCCGGCAACTCCGGCGCGGACCCCCACCGGAGCGCCACAGTCCTCTCCGGTAACCGGGAAGAACTGGCCCGGGCGGTAGAGCCCTTCGCCTCCCTCATCCGGGGCGAATCTCCGCTGGCGGGCCTCATGGTCTCCCATGTGCTGGTCCCCGCCTGGGATCCCCGGCGAATCGGGACCTTTTCCCCGGTCCTCATCAATCAATGGGTCCGGGGGAACCTGGGCTTCCAGGGTCTGATCCTGGTGGATGATTTTTCCATGGCCGCCTCCGGCACGGAGCCCGGGGAGGCGGCGGTCCTCTCCCTGGCGGCGGGGGCGGACATGGTAATGGCCTGGCCCTCCAGCCTGCGGCAGGTCCGGGGGGCCATCCTGGCCGCCCTGGAAGGGGGAAGGCTGACCCGCCCTCGCCTCGAAGAAGCGACGGCCCGGATCATCCGGGAAAAGATACGCATGGGTCTCCTTTAGGCAGGACTATCCACATGACCCTGAAAGACCGCATCGTAATGCTTTCCGGCGACTACCTCGTGCTGAACAAGCTCCCCGGTGAATCCGCCGAAACCGCCCCCCGGGAGGGTATTATCGATCTGCCCCGGGCCCTGCAAAAAGAACTGGGCGACGGCCTTCTCCCCGGCGCGCCCCACCGGTTGGACGTGCCGGTCTCCGGCTGCACCCTCTTTACCCGAAACCCCCGGGCCCTGTCCTTCCTCAGTGGTTGTTTCAGGATCCCCGGCCAGGTGGAAAAGATCTACTGGGCCATCACCGATCCGCCCCGGGAAGCCGGGGGTTGCGAAAGCCCGGCGCTGCCGACTCTCCTTGCCCCGCCGGAAGATCCTGTCCCATTGGAGGATCCGGCCCCTCGGGATGGCCTAGGATCCGGCTGGGTGGAACTGGTTCACTGGCTGGCGGCGGGGCGGGGAAACCGCAGCCTGGTGCACAACGGACCGGGCCCGGGACGGAAGAAAAGCGTCCTCCGCTGCCGCGTCCTGGGCTGGGGGGATCGTTACATTTTCCTGGAAATAATGCTTATCACTGGCCGGCGCCATCAGATCCGGGCCCAGCTTTCCCATATCGGCCTTCCGGTCAAGGGGGACCTGAAATACGGGGCCCGGCGGAGCGAAAGGAACGGCGGTATCCGGCTTCACTGCCGTTCCCTGGCCTTTCCCGATCCCGCCGGAAGCGGCCGGATAATCCAAGTGGAAGCCCTGCCGCCGGAAAGGGACAATCTCTGGCGGGCCTTTCTTGAGGCGGCGGGTTCTTCCCAAACAGGCGGTAATCTTCCTGTAATACCCTGTCAGGGCGGGCGCATATAAAATGGTCTCACCCTGAATACCCTGTGATTTTTTTTGACAGGGGAGAACGGATCCTGATATATTTTTGTTAAAGGGAACCTCTAAAAACTTCAGTTTTTAGAGGTTTTCGTACCCCATGGAGAAAATTGCATATGCGTAATTCGTTATATAATAAGGAATTAGCAATTTTCTCCCATATGTTTTTCAAGCCCATAAATATCATCTTCATCGCCGCCTCGTCATTCGGAAATGACTGGCGGTGTTTTTTGATCTTTTGAATCGTGTAGTTGACCGACTCAGGGAAAACTTCGTTTCCCACGCGTCGACCGTAATCCCGCCGAAGGTGAAAGATATATCTTTTTCAAACCCGCGCTTACCGCCTTCCGGTCTTTGTACGGGACAAACCGTGCCGAGCTGCGGACCATGCAGAGCCGGACTTCGGTTTTGGGAAACACCGCGTCGTCGTCGGGGAACCCCGTCGGCCCTTCAACGGCGGCAAGGAGTACGTCCAGAACCCCCCGGTTCTTCAGTTCATTCATGACCCCCATCAAGAGGGGAACCTCAGCCTTGCGGATTCGGTTGAGTATACCAGAACTTCGCCCCTTCGTTTTGCTCAATCCACAGCCCGGGCGAAACTTTGTTTCGCCAAGCTCCTTTTGGCCGTCTAAACGTACCGCTAACGCCAAATATACCGATTTTTTATCCACGATAGAACCGTCCCGAATATTCACCCGCAGGGCGTCAAGAAACAGTACCGGATAAAACCTCTCAAGAGAACGCCCCGCATTGCCTCACGTTAAATCTTACCCTGGCGTAACGAATTCCTCACGTCAAAATCTTACCCTGGCCCATTAGTCTAATCCCGGCCAAAAAGAATGCCGGGGGTATGTATGGGGCTTACTATGCAGCAAAGACGGGCGCTTACCCGCGGAAGTGGCGGTCCAATACCGCGCCGCGGACAAGGCGGGAAAAAAACGGATCCTGGACGAGTTTACGGTCACTACCGGCTATCACCGGAAATACGCCATCACCTTCACCAAAGGCAGAACCGGCAGGAAGCATGACAACGGTTGGGTGGAACAGGAAAACAACAGCACGGTTCAGAAAACCGCCGGCTACTCCCCTTACTCCGGGGACAAGGCGGTACAGGCCCTATTGAACCGGGCCATTGAAAATCTGGAGCAACATGCGGATACTTTTAATCCCTCTTGAGAGGGTAAAACGGGCTCCAGGGTAAGATTTTTACATGAGGAATCGCGGGGCGCGGCGGGCTGGACCGGCGGGTAGGCGTTAGCGGCAGTCCAATAGACCAAGGGGCCCTTTTCGTGTTACCGTTATAACATTTCAAAGTGGGAGTTGTGGTGAGTGATTACTATTACCGATCTGAGCCTTAGTTTTGGCGAGCGTGTTCTTTTTAAGGACGTTAATTTAAAGTTTACCCCCGGTAACTGCTACGGTATTATCGGGGCGAACGGTGCGGGAAAGTCCACCTTTCTTAAGATTCTCTCCGGGGAAACAGAGCATGACCGGGGGGAAATTTCCATTAGTTCCGGCCAGCGTATGGCGGTGCTTAAACAGGATCACTTTGTCTTTGAGGAGTACCCGGTCCTGGAAACGGTGATCATGGGTTATCCGGCCCTTTACGGGGTACAGAAGGAGCGGGAGGCTATCTACGCCAAGGCGGACTTTTCCGAGGCCGACGGCATGCGGGCCAGCGAACTGGAGGCGGACTTTGCGGAACTGGGGGGCTGGGAGGCGGAAGCCCAGGCGGGGCAGCTCCTCTCCGGCCTGGGGCTTGACGAGGCGGATCATCCCAAGATGATGAGCGAGCTTGACGAGTCAAAAAAGGTGCGGGTGCTCCTGGCCCAGGCCCTTTTCGGCAATCCCGATGTTCTGCTCCTGGACGAGCCCACCAACGGCCTGGACCTGGAATCCATTTCCTGGCTGGAGGAATTCCTTATTGATTTCCCCAACACCGTTATTGTGGTCTCCCATGACCGGCATTTCCTT
>JAISWN010000099.1 GCA_031271075.1 Treponema sp. | reverse complement strand
GCCGGGAACCCGGTGGAGCTGGCCCGGCGTTACAACGAGGAGGGCGCCGACGAACTCACCTTCCTGGACATCGGGGCTTCCTACAAAAGCAGGGCCACCCTGCTGGATGTGGTGCGCCAGGTCGCGGCGGAGGTGTTTATCCCCCTCTGCGTAGGCGGCGGTATCCGGACGGCGCAGGATATGAGGGAGGCCATGAACGCCGGGGCGGACAAGGTCTCGGTCTGTACATCGGCCCTGCAAAGGCCGGAACTGCTTTCCGAAATGGCCCGGGCCTACGGGAGCCAGTGCGTGGTCCTCTCCATAGATGCCGCCCGGGCAGGGATCGGTCCCCGGGGACGCCCGGTATGGCATGCCTTTTCCCACGGGGGCCGTACCGATACGGGGCTGGACGCGGTCGAGTGGGCCCTGCGGGCGGTGGAGCTGGGGGCCGGGGAGATCCTCCTCAACTCCATCGACGCCGACGGTACCGGGGCGGGTTACGATCTGGAACTTACCGGGGCGATCCTGGAAGCCGTGCCGGTTCCGGTAATCGCCTCGGGAGGCGCGGGGAACCTGGATCAGATAGCGGACGCGCTCCTTTCCACCGGCGGCGGGGCTCCCGGGGCGGACGCGGCTCTGGTAGCCTCCCTCCTTCACTTTGAAAAAACCACGATCCGGGAAATCAAAAAACACGCCGAATCAAAAGGAGTTTGCGTAAGATGGTGATAGGGTCAATCGATATACAGGCGGGTAAGGTGGTCCAGTTGAAACAGGGCTCTGAACTGATGCTCCTGCGGGACAATGCGGCGGAGCTGGTGGAGGAATTTGACCGTTACGGCGAGGTGGCGGTGATAGACCTGGACGCGGCCATGGGGAAGGGGAGTAACCTGGATACCATAAAGCCCCTGCTCCGCAAAGCCGAGTGCCGTCTTGGCGGGGGGATTAGAAGCCCCGAACAGGCGAAAGAACTGGTAAGCCTGGGCGCCCGGAAGATCATCGTGGGTTCAAGCGCCTTCCGTAGTCCCGGTAAACAGGACGGGGCGCCGGGGGAATTCGGGGTGAACACCGGGTTTCTCGAAGCCATGGGAAAGGCCGTCGGCCGGGAGCGGCTGGTGGTGGCCGTGGACGCCAGGAAGGGGGAAGGGGAGGGCTACCGGATCGCCGTGGACGGCTGGAAGACCCTTACGGGCCTCGATCTTATCGAGGCGGCCCGGGCGGTCGAGCCTTACACTGGGGAACTCCTCTTTACCGGGGTGGATAGGGAGGGAACCATGGGGGGCCTGGATCTTGAACCGGTCAGGGCGCTGAGGAAGGCGGTCTCCTGCCGCCTTACCGTGGCCGGCGGGGTCGCCTCCGTGGAGGAAACGGAAGCTATCGCCGCCCTGGGCTGCGATGTCCAGCTTGGCATGGCCCTTTACACCGGGAAGATCGATCTGGGGGAGGCATTTGTCCGATCCCTCAACTGGGGAAAGGGGGCCTATGCCGGGGAAGGCCAGGAAGGGCTCTTGCCCCTCATCGCCCAGAGCTTTGACGGGCAGGTGCTGATGACCGGCTTCGCGGACCGGGAGGCGGTAGCGGAAAGCTTCAAGCGAGGCAAACTCTGTTTCCACAGCCGTACCCGGGACAAGCTCTGGATGAAAGGCGAGAACTCGGGCAACGTGCTCAAGGTACTGCGGCTCCGGGCGGACTGTGACCGGGACGCCATCCTCGCCCTTGTAGAGCCCGCCGGGCCGGTATGCCATACCGGCGCTTTCTCCTGTTTCGGGGCCGGGCGGCGCTTCACCTGGGAGTTCCTTCAGGGGATCATAGCCGAACGGTTCGCCAATCCCCCGCCGGATTCCTACACCGCCACTTTGAACGACGAGCGGGTACGGCGGAAGCTGATGGAGGAGGCCTACGAGGTCTGCACCGCCGGCGGCCACGGTGAGATTGTCTGGGAAGCCGCGGATCTCCTCTACTTTGCCACGGTTCTTATGACCCGCGCCGGGGTAACGGTGGCGGAAGTTCTTGACGAACTGGATCGGCGTCACAAAAAGTAGGCCGGTATGGAAAAGGCGGAGAGAGAGGCTCCCGGGGCCTACTGGAGCGGGAAAGCCCGGCAACTGGAACCCTATGTGCCCGGCGAGCAGCCCAGGGATCGGAAATTCATCAAACTGAACACCAACGAAAACCCCTATCCCCCCTCCCCAAGGGTGGCGGAGGCGATAGCGAAGGCCCTTGAGGAAGGCGGGGAAAGCCTGCGGCTCTACCCGGATCCGGCCTGTACGGAACTGCGGGAAGCGGCTGCCCGCCACTACGGCGTTAAGCCGGAACAGGTCTTCGCCGGGAACGGTTCCGACGAGGTGCTGGCCTTCGCCTTTGCCGCCTTCTTCGACAGCGGGCCCGGGGCGGCGCCGGTCCTCTTCCCGGACATCACCTACAGTTTTTACCCCGTATACGCCGGACTCTGGGGCCTCTCCTTCAGGAACGTTCCCCTGACGGAAGATTTTGCCATTGATACGGCGGCTTACGCCGCGCCTAACGGCGGGATCATCCTCCCCAACCCCAACGCCCCGACCGGCCGCCCCCTCCCCCCGGATGCCCTCCTCTCCCTGGCGGAAAGCCAGAAAAACCATGGCCGGGTGCTGATAGTTGACGAGGCCTACGCCGCCTTTGGCGTCGAATCCGCTTCGGTACACATCGGCGAATACCCCAACCTCCTTACGGTGCATACCCTCTCCAAGTCCGCCTCCCTGGCGGGACTCCGGGTTGGTTTTGCCATTGGGGATGAGGGGCTTATCGAGGCCCTCTGCCGGATCCGGGATTCCTTCAACTCCTACACCCTGGACAGGCTCGCCCTTGCGGGGGCCAAGGCCGCCCTGGAGGACGTTTCCTACTACCGGGAGATAAACCGCCGGGTCGCGGTCACCAGGGAACGGGTTTCCGCAGCCCTCTCCGCCCTGAATTTCACCGTCCTCCCCTCGGCGGCGAATTTTATCTTTGTAAAGTTTCCCCGCCTGCCGGGGGCCGAAGCCTTTGCCGCCCTGCGGGAAAAAGGTATCCTGGTACGGCGCTTCGACAGGGAGCGGATAGGGGATTTTCTGCGGGTAAGCATCGGAACCGATGGGGATATGGACCGCTTCCTGGCGGCCTGCCGTGAGATCCTGGCCGGGAAGATGGAAGATGGAAGATGGATGCTGGATGAGGAGGCTCGATGAGGATAATCGAAGGCGCCGGGTTTGACGCTTACTGGAAGAATTTTTCCCATCCCCAGGAGGACGAGACGGTTCTTTCCCTGGTACGGGAAATAATCGCCGCGGTGCGGACCGAGGGGGATGCGGCGGTACGGCGCTACGCCGCGAAATTCGACAAAAGTTCCCCCCCGATCCCGGAAGTCCCCGCCGGCTTTGCGGCGGCGGCCTGGGACAGCCTCAAGGCCGGGGAGGGGGAGCTTGCCTGGGCTCTGGAACTCGCGGCGGAGCACATCCGCCGCTTTGCCCTGGAGCAGAAGATGCAGTTCGGCGACTTTGAATACCCCATGGGCCAGGGGCTTGTTACCGGCCAGCGGGTTATCCCCGTGGAACGGGCCGCCGTCTACGCTCCCGGCGGCCGCTTCCCCCTGGTGTCCACGGTTCTTATGGGCCTTATCCCGGCTCTCTCCGCCGGAGTGGAAGAGGCGATCCTTGCATCCCCTCCCGGCCCGGACGGCCTTCCGGATCGGCGTATCCTGGCCGCCGCCGCCCTTACCGGCAGGATCTGCGGCAAGGTTCCCCGGATCTTCGCCCTGGGGGGCGCCCAGGCCATAGCGGCCCTGGCCCTGGGCACCGAAACCGTACCCCGAGTGGATATTATCGCCGGGCCGGGGAACAAGTATGTGGCTGCGGCCAAGCGGCTCCTCTACGGCCAGGTGGGGATAGATTTTGTGGCGGGCCCCACGGATGTGCTGATCATTGCCGAACCGGCGGATCCGGCAAGGTCAGCGGAGCTTGTTGCCGCGGATATGCTGGCCCAGGCGGAGCATGACCCGGACGCCCGGGCCCGTGCCCTGGTTCCCCGGATCGGGGAGGGAGGGCCCGGCTTCGCTGAGGAGATACGGAAGGCCCTGGAGCGGCGCCTCCGGGATCTTCCCACCCGGGAAACCGCCCGGGCCTCCCTGGAGGCGGGGGGGCTTATCGTGATCTACCGGGATCAGGCGGAGGCGGCGCGGATTGCCAACGCCATCGCCCCGGAACACCTGGAACTCCAGACCCGGAACCCGGAAAGCTGGCTGCCCCTGCTGAAAAATTACGGCTCCCTCTTCATCGGCCCCCTGGCCGCCGAGGCCCTGGGGGATTATTCGGCGGGGATCAACCACACCCTGCCCACGTCGGGGAGCGCCCGTTTTACCGGGGGTCTCTCGGTGCGGCACTTCCTCAAGACCCTTACCACCCTCCGCTGCGGCCCCGGGGAAGCCTTCGATGCGGCGCGGCGGGCGGCGGTTCTTATCGCCGGGGCGGAGGGCCTCACGGCCCACGGGGAAAGTGCCGGGCTGCGGGGGCCCGGTTTTGGAGCCTATCTAAAATAGGGGTTATAGGGGGGTAACTTTGAGCTTCCGGCGGCGCCAAAAAAACCGGCCGTTTTTTTTGTTACCCCTTGCAATTTTTTGATAATTGGTATTACATAAACCAGCGGTTTTTTTGAAACTCCATTGACGGAGTTTTAGTCGTAAGAAACTGGTATCTGGTATAAGGAAATCGAAGTAAGGAATAGGCTATGTTTTATTGGAATGACCGACGCTGGGGGGGGGGGGGGGGGGGGGGGGGGGGGGGGGGGGCGGCGGGAGGGTGGGGGGG
>JAISWN010000023.1 GCA_031271075.1 Treponema sp. | reverse complement strand
GGACGCAGTTCGCAGTCCAGCATATACCCCTCTTTCCCCAGATACGCAAATATCGGATGATACCCGTCATATCCCTGGTAGGTCCGGCTCACCCCTTCCTTCTTCGTCTTTGAGTTGTCCAGCACTGACGTGTCTATATCTACCGGCAGGTACTTGCGGCCCTCTATCCACAGCCCGGAAAGGGGCGCTTTACTTATCAGGGAATCGCTGCACTCCCGCAATTGCTCAACAATCCTATCCGCTTCACAGGCCATATCGTCGAGGTACAGCCTCACCGTTTCCTTCGCGTAGACAAACGACAGGTTCAACGCTTCTTTGAAAAAAAGGCTCCCCCGTTTCTCCTTCATGCTTTCAAAGTCTGTTTTGCCTTCCATCATCAGACCGTAAAGGCTTATGATAATAGCCGCCGCGTTTTTCACCACCGCGCTGTGTATGTTATGCAACCCGGCTTTTATGGCGAGTTTCCCCGCGAGCAGCAACCCGCTTTTACTTTCGATGCGTTCTGTGGTAGTTTCTATTTTGATCATGTCCTTTCTCCTTGTGTTAAGTTTTTTGTTGATTATACTATATCACAAAAAGGGAAAGGCGTGGTCTTTTTTTCACCTGTTGGGTGAAGCCGATTCTTTCGTAATTCCTTGTATTATAAAGACTTAGCGAATTTTCTGTACGGATTCAGGTATCATAATACGGATGGAAGCTCGGGATGGAAGCTTGGATAGAAGGGAACAAGTCTAATGAGCTCCGGACATCCAAACCAAGAAGGAGGCATATATGAAACCGGTCGAATGTGATCTGCACATCCACTCAAACCTTTCAAAGAGCAGCCGCCCGGAGGCGACGGTGGAAAACTGTCTCGCCGCGGCCAGGGCCGGGGGGCTCAAGACGGCGGGCTTCTCGAATCACTGCTGGGCCGCCCATCTTCCGGGGGCCAACGACTGGTACCGGAGCCAGACTGCGGAACACGCCCTGAGTTTCCGGGGGCAGATCCCCTCCGACACCGGGGGCCTGCGGGTACTCACGGGCTGCGAAACCGAATTCCTGGGGAACGGCCTTGCCGGGATGGACAGGGAAACCGCCGCCCGTTTTGACTATGTTCTCCTCCCGGCGAACCACTTCCACATGAAGGGTTTTGTCGTCCCGGAAAACCTGGGCGCCGGGGGACCGGGGGCGGTGCGGGAACTTCTCTACCGCCGTTTCCTGGAGGTAACGGAACTCGGTTTCGGCACAGGAATTGTACATCCCTTCGAGCCTCTGGGCTTCAGGGACTGGGAGGAAGAGATCCTCTCGGGCTTTAGCCTGGGCATGTACGAAACCTGCTTCAGAAGCGCCGTGTCCGCGGGGCTGGCCGTCGAAATAGACAAGTCCGCGGTGGACAACAAAACCGCCCTGAACGGAACGGGCTACTCCTCTCTCTACCTGGAAATGTTCAGCATAGCCCGGCGCTGCGGCTGCAAATTCTTCTTCGGCAGCGATTCCCACCACCCCGGTGGGATCGAGGGCTATGACCGGATGGCCGAATTCGCGGCCCTCTGCGGTATTGAGGAAAACATGCTGCTGGAACTGTAGAGAAGAACGGCGCCGGGCGCCCTCGCGTTTAGGGCGGCGCGGGATACAAGATCCAAGGCCCGGCCTCGCCTCTTACCCAGCCAGCAGCCGGTTCAGGCGCTTAACAAAGTCCGAGGGGTCTTTCAGTTTTACCCCTTCCACCAAGAGGGCCTGATCCAGGAGTACCCCGGCGACATCTGCGATCCGCCCCTCGTCCCCGGTATCCTTGAGACCCGCCACAATGGGGTGTTCGCCGTTTACCTCCAGGATGGGTTTGATCTCCGGCATATCGGTCTGGCCTATGGCCCGGAGCATCTGGGCCATCTGTATGCTGGGATCGTTCTCGTCCGCCACGATGCAGGAGGGGGAATCGTGGAGACGGCGGGAAAGCTTAACCTCTTTTACCCGATCCCCCAGGGCCTTTTTGATCTTCTCGATAACCGGCCGTATCTCCTTCTCCGCCGCCCTGTCCTTCTTCTCCCCCAGTTCCTCGTCCGCCCCGGAACGGTTCACCGCCTTGAGTTCCCATTCCTGGGAGGCGTCCCCCGCGGTTTTCCTGTAGCGGCCCAGGGAGGGGATCACGATATCGTCTATCTCGTCGTCCATGACGAGAACCTCAATATCCCTGTCCCGGTATGCTTCCAGAAGGGGACTGGCCCTGAGGGTATGCTCATCCCCCCCGGTGATGTAGTAAATGTATTTCTGGCTTCCCTTCATCCGGGAGGCGTAGTCCGAAAGACTGGTCCAGCTTTCCACCGCGGTACTCTTAAAGCGTACCAGATCCGCCAGGGCCTCCCGGTTACCCCAGTCCTGGTAGAGCCCCTCTTTAAGGGGCCGGTTGAACTGGCTGATGAAAGTGCCCCACTTTTCCTTTGCCTCCTCATTGCCGGAGGTGGCGTTATCCGCCAGGGTTTTAAATTCGGAAAGCAGTTTCTTTACCGAGGCGTTTTTGATGTTCACCAGCACCTTGTTCTGCTGGAGGATCTCCCGGCTTACGTTGAGGGGCAGATCCT
>JAISWN010000015.1 GCA_031271075.1 Treponema sp. | reverse complement strand
TCCTCCGAATCCTACGGCGGCGGGGTGTTTGTATATAACAACGGAACCTTTACCAAGAAAGGGGGCGGCATTATTTACGGGTCAGATGAGGATGAGCCGTTAAAAAATACCGTTTCCGCTTCCGGTCCCGGCACCAATACCAATGCTGGCGGCCATGCGGTATTTGTTGCATCGGACAACAGATTACGTGATCATACCGCCTGGGAGAAGAAGGATCTGGACAGCACAAAGAGCAAATCAGAGGGCGGTGGTTGGGAGTGAGAGTAATGGCTAACCGGCTTTGCCGGTTAGCACGAATCCCGGATTTAATGAAAGACGCGGTCATACCGTTTTCGGAACGGTATAGAAAGTGTCCGAATGACAGCCGCGTTTTATAAAAGTCTTGTGTAATCTACACCAAGGGCGGCGCCAAGACGTTTGGCCGTGGAAAGTCCGATATTCCGGGTGTCATGCTCCATTGCTGAAATGTTGGTATACTTTATGCCGGTCTTTCTCGCCAGCTCCACCAGCGAAAGCCCCGCCCGTTCCCGATATGCCGTAAGCAGTTTACCCGGCGTCTTGTTCATGCGAATTTTTTTCGCCAGCGCCGTGTTCTCCCATTCCACAGGCCCATCATCATCAATGATAACCGCTTCCGGCAAAATCCGGGCAAAGGCCTTCTTGATTTCTTCCAACCCTGTCCCCTGGATCGTAACGTCAATACGGCGCGCCTTCTCTTGAACCTGCATAATATACCTCTATTTCTATGGTTTCGCTCTCATACCAGCAAGCCACATACGAGTAATTCAGGTGGCAGTGGTACGTTTTCTCTGAAAGTTTCGAATAATTCGGCCATTTGGTTTGTACCGGCCCCGTATCCCTTAAATCCTGCATAAGCTGGTCAAACAGGATTTGAACAGGTTCCGGCGCTTTTTCAATATTTTTAATGGCCTTTTTCCGCACCGAAACTTTATACATACTTCCAATATATCATATATGATACATCAAGTCAAACCTCGCAGGGTGCAGGGAACGCAGAGGAGTCGCCGAATTTGCGTAGTACCGTGAATGATACCTAACCCCCACACAGGGGAAAGATTCATGCCGATAAGTAACTTCATACCGGGGCCAGGGCGATCTCCCGCGCCGGATGGGTTTGAACCCTGTGAATGGGAAAATCAGGGGTAACGCACTGGCGCTGGGCGCTAAAATTGTGCAAATGGGCTCCTTTGGGATACGCCGCCCGTTTAACGCCCGTTTAAGGGCCGTACACCCCAAGAAGCGCCCCTCCCAGAACCAGGAGGGGGATAATTTCATTGAGGGAGTAAGCGGCTATCCGGATACGCCGCTCGCTGTAAACCCTTCCGCCGTCCCTCCGGCCTCCCCGGACAAGGACATGCTCCGCGGCCAGGAGAATCGCCGCCGTCCCCGCCCCGGCGAAATACCCCGGGGACAGATCCCAGAAAAGGGGAACCAGGAGAAGCCCCGCCAGGGCGCCCAGGTGGGAAAAGGCCGCAATCAGGAGCGCCCCCCCGGCGCCGAATTTCACCGGGATCGAGTAAAGCCCCTCCCGCCGGTCAAAATCCAGGTCCTGTATCCCGTAGATGATGTCGAAACCCGCCACCCACAGGGCATGAGCCCCGGCCAGGACAAAGTAACGCAGGGCAAAACTGCCCGAAAGACCGATAAAGGCCCCCATCACCGAACAGGAGCAGGCCAGGCCCAGCCAGTAATGGCAAAGCCAGGTAAAACGCTTGCTGAAGGAGTAGCCCCCAATCAGAAGCCCCGCCAGGGGCAGCAGGGCCGCGCAGAGGGGGTTGAGCAGAACCGCGGCGATTACCAGAACCAGGCAGAGGGCCAGCCCAAACCCAAGGAGGCTCCTTTTGGAGAGAAGCCCCCGGGGAACGTGCCGATCCGCCACCCGGGGATTCCTCGCGTCTATATCCCCGTCGATCACCCGGTTAAAGGCATTGGCGGCGTTCCGGCCCGCCACCACCGCGATCAGGATAAGGAGGCCCTTGCCCAAAGGCGGACGCCCCCCGCTTTCAAGCAGTACCGCCGCCGCCGCGAAGGGAAGGGAAAAGAGGGTATGACGGAAGATCACCGCGTCGAGCATCATCCCCAGTCTATTTAAACCCATATTCACTCCAGCGCCGGTTCACCAGGTCGACGATTCCCCTGTCCATAACCAAAGGCTCCGGCCAGGGCCGGGTATGACCCTCCCCAGGCCCTTTCCGGGTGGCGTCCACCCCGATCCGGGTTCCGTAACAGGGCAGGGGGGAGGAGTGATCCAGGGCGTCCAGGGGGCCTTCGGAAAAGACAATGTCCCGTTGCCCATCGATATTGTTGAAAACCCGCCAGGCCGTCCCGGACAGGTTCCGGGGATCTACCTCCTCGTCCACCACCACAATAAGCTTGGTGTACATCAGCTGCCCCATGCCCCAGAGGAAGTTCATCACCTTCCGGGCCTGGCCGGGGTACTGTTTTTTGATGGAAACGATAAGGCAGTTGTGGAAGACCCCCTCCAGGGGCATGTTGATGTCCCTTATTTCCGGGCAAAGCTGCCTCAAGAGGGGCAGGAAAAGCCGCTCCGTGGCCTTGGCCATCCAGCAGTCCTCTTTCGGGGGAATCCCCACGATGGTGGCGGGGTACACCGGCTTCTTCCGCCGGGTTATCCGCTGAAGGTGGAACACCGGGTACCGGTCTTCCAGGGAATAGAAACCCGTATGGTCCCCGAAAGGCCCCTCAAGACGCCGCTCCTCAGGATCCACGTAACCCTCAAGGACAAACTCCGCGTCCGCCGGGATCAGGAGATCGCTCAAGGTCGCCGGGGCAACTTCCGCCCCCTTCCCCCGCAGAAAACCGGCCAAGATCATCTCCCATATTCCCCCGGGAAGCGGGGCCGTGGCCGCGTAAGTTACCGCCGGATCGCAGCCCAGAGCCACCGCCACCGGCATCCGCCGCCCCAGCTTCCGGTACTCCTCGAAGGAACGGGCCCCGTCCTTGTGGATATGCCAGTGCATCCCCGCCGTCTTGTAGTCGTAGATCTGCATCCGGTACATCCCCAGATTCCGCGCCCCCCCGTCCGGCGCCTCGGTAAGCACCAGGGGCAGGGTAAGGAAACGCCCCCCGTCTCCGGGCCAGCATTTAAGGACGGGAAGCCCGTAAAAGCCCCTGGCCCCTCCGGAAACCTCCCCCGGCCCCTCCGTACCCGGCCCCATGTCTACATCCTCAACTATTTCCTGACATTTGGGACGGCTTACCCGCCTGGGAAGCAAACTAAGCGCCACAGGCAGCCTGGCGAAAGCCTCGGGCAGGGTTTTAAGCAGGCTAAAATCCCGGGCCAGAGACCAGACCCAGCCGATAAGCCCCTCTATTTCCGCAGCCTTGGCGTCAAGACTTTCCGCGTTCAGGGCCATGGACATCCGCCGCTCACTCCCGAAAGCGTTGATCAGAAGCGGGTAAGGGGAACCCTTCACCCTTTCAAAGAGCAGCGCCTTCCCCCCCGGGCCTTCCGGACCCGGCCCCGCCATCACCCTGGAGGCAATCTCCGTAATTTCCAGCTCCGGGTCCACCTCGGCCCTTATCCGCGCCAACTCGCCCGCCTCCTCCAGAAAGGCGATAAAATCCTGTAAATCCGTGTAAGCCATGACCAGACTATAGCGCAGGCCGCAGACGGCGGCCCAACGGCAACCGGAGTTTTTTTTGAAATTTACAAGAAAATTACGGTTTGAAAGCGCCAATCCGCCAAAACCGGCGCGATTCCCGATCCGCTGCACCAAAAGGGGGGAAGCCTCCCCCCTGCCTCCAGCCCGCTGCGCGGTCTTCCGGCGCCCCCCTCTGCGGGGCTGCCCCCGCAACGCCCCCCTCCGCCCGCAGGGTATCGGCGTTTAGCCTTTCCACCACTGCTGTCCGGTTTAATCATAGCAAGCCTTCCAGAAGAGGTTGAAGTGAAACGATTTTAGGCGGGGGAGGCTTGTTCGCACATAATTCCAGGATAGAGCCTTTGGAAAGAAGGGTTGTTTTTATCATTTGCAATATCCGATGGGCTGAAGCTAGTATCCCGTCAACAGTTCTGCCACAACAAGACCGATATTATAAGCGCTGCCCATATCTGGCTGAATACCGCATCCTCGCTGATCCCCCAAAATGACTTTATCTTCAGCTTCTGTTTTATCCATTTGAAGAATAATTCTACCTGCCACCGCCTCTTGTATATGTCCGCTATCTCCTGTGCCCCATCTCTAAATTCTTGGTGATAAATTCATACCTATGATGATATTCTTTGTCATAATTTTTTATTTTCCGTATCGCCTTGGGGTAATGCTTCTTTGTTTTCGACCCCGTCAGCTGTATCAGCACGTCAGAGATTATCGGCCCATCCTTTTCATGCCGATTGTTCTTTATCCGTTTATACGCCCCCTTGCTTTTCATACGGGT